>JAIRSS010000031.1 GCA_031255315.1 Spirochaetaceae bacterium | reverse complement strand
TCAAACCCATCAGGGAGCTAAAAGGAACGCCGGTGGATCAGGTCTACATCGGGTCCTGTACCAACGGGCGTATAGAGGACCTTCGGGAAGCGGCGGCGGTTCTTAGGGGTCGTAAAATCGCCGGAACCGTCCGGGCCATTGTATCCCCCGCCACTCCCGCCGTATACGCTCAAGCCCTGGCGGAGGGGCTTATCACGGTGTTCATGGACGCTGGGTTCTGCGTTACCAATCCCACCTGCGGAGCCTGTCTGGGCATGTCCAACGGCGTCCTTGCGGAAGGCGAAGTCTGCGCGTCCACGACAAACCGGAACTTCTACGGACGAATGGGGAAAGGCGGCATGGTCCACCTGATGAGCCCCGCGTCGGCGGCGGCGGCGGCCGTGACGGGATGCATCGCGTCGCCTGAAGATTTATGAAGGAGGAATTATGAAAACCTTTGGCGGATCGGTGTTGTTTTTGGACCGGGAGGACATCAATACCGATGAAATCATCCCGGCAAAATACCTAACCGAAAATTCACGGGAGGCCCTAAAGCCCTTTATTCTGGAGGGCCTCAAACTTCCGGGTTTCGACCCCCGGCGGGATACCGCTGGAAAGGGCGCCGTTGTCGCCCGGGGGAACTTCGGCTGCGGCAGTTCACGGGAACACGCCCCCTGGGTTTTCGAAGCAAACGGCGTCAACATCGTTATCGCGGAAAGTTTCGCCCGGATATTCCGGCAGAATATGTACAACCGCGGCATGATCGCGGCGGAACTTCCTCATACGGTTCTGGATGAAATTTTCAGGGACTTTGCCGGCAGGGAAACAACCCTGGAGGCGGATGTCAATGGGGGAACCCTCGCCTTCAAAACCAACGGACGGGAAAAGACCGTCCGCTTCACCCTGGGGGACTTCGAGCGGACCCTCGTAGAATCAGGCGGCTGGGTTGAATACGCAGCCTCGCGCTATTAATACGGGAACAAGCTGATGTTCATAACAACAGTTACTCCCCGGTTCGGCGACGTTGACGGCTTGGGGCATATCAACAATGTCGTTCTAGCCGGCTGGTTCGAGCTGGCCCGGAATCCTCTTTTCAGAATATTCGAACCTAACCTCAATCTTTCCCATGAAACATGGCCCCTCATCATGGCCCATACGGAATATGATTTTGTCGATCAGCTCTTTTTTCAGCATGATGTGGAACTGCGTACCTGGATCGGCAGAATAGGCGTCAAATCCTTCACCGTCTGCCACGAAGCCTGGCAGGAGGGCCGGCTCTGTACCACAGGCGCGGCGGTGGTGGTTCACTTCGATTTTCAGAAAAGCAAAAGCACTCCTCTTCCGGAGGAGAAAAAGAAACTCCTGGCGGAACACCAGCGTTGAGCAAAACGGCAGGGGCTTATGAATGGGAGAGTCCCGGACCGGGGTAGGAAAAATCTTTTTTTATGCTATACTTGAAGCTGTTCCAAAACAGTGAAGCAGGTTCCGTAATTAAAACTGGAACACCCGGGGGATACAAAAGGCAGGTACATGGCAAAGAAAATATCTGGTTTTATCACGACTCCTCTATTCGTTTTTACCGTTTTAGTAATAGGGGTGTTGTCTTTCGCTCCCGGACGTATCTTCAATCATTCAGAACGCCGCGCCGTGCGCCCGTCAGAACAGACGCGGATCGTTATCCCCCAAAACCTGCTTCAGGGAGACGCCGATAATGAAGAATATCTGGCGGAAAAGCTGACCTATGAAAACGCTAGGAACGCCAAAGCCGCCCTTGGGGAAAGGGAAACTATTCTTTCCGTTCTGAACCAGGATTTTGACGGCGACCTCCAGGATGAACAGATCATCGCCTACCGTAATCTTTCGGAACAAGGAAGCCCGATTTATATTACCTATATTCAGTATGATGATTTATCGGGAGGGTACAAGCGAATTTGGAGCGCGCCCACCATCATTACCCAGCCGGGAACCGTTTCCCTGTACACCCAGGACCTTTTAGGAGACCGCAGCGTTTCCGTCATTATCACGGGTATAAACGCCGATGGGGAGCATACCCTAACGGCGTTACGCAAAAACGAGAGCCTCCCGGAGGAGGGCGGCGCCGAAAATGAAAGCGGCCCGTTCACGAAGATTGCGGAAATACATATTGACGGTTCTATCGCGGTACAGGAGGTCGAGCGCACCCGGGCTTACCAGCAGGGTCTGGCCAAAGGCCAGAGTTTCGCCATCGCCGCGTACGGTAAGGACGCCGATTCCGCCAATATGCTGGATCAAATCGAAATCACCTATATTTACAATCCGGTTACGGCTTTCTATGAACAGTCCCGAATTACCCGTATGCCGGGAACCCAGATTGAACAACGCCAAGTCAGGCGCCTTCTTGACGGTAATCCCGAAGTCTTCGAGCGGTTTATTGACGGCCTGTGGTATTATACCGGCGCCGATGGTACGCTGGATAACTGGCAATATATCTATTTCAATCTCCCCAACCGGGAACTGATTTTCTATGGGGATGAGAGCCAGCAGGTGTTCACCTGGCTCAATTCCAGTTCTACCCGGTACGGCGTCTATGTTTCAAGCCAGAACATTTCCGTTACTACCCTGCGGCGTTCTCTGAGCATTGAGCTTGAATCCATGGACAGCATACGCATCAGGGTTTCCGAAGATGTGCGCCTTAACGTGGGGGCTGCCGATTCCTGGGACGGTTCCTACCGGAAAGCTGGAACCATCCTGACGGCTCGCCGTTCAGAGGACGCTCTTTCGGTGGAGCCCTACCGGGACGCTTCCTTTGATGGTTCCATCGGCAGTCTGGTTTTCAACAAAGACGGTTTCTACGAATTATATACCCAGGGAACGGTTCGTACCGGCAACTATGCGTTCTTCGCGTTGGACGACAGCGAATTCCTGGAACTCCGCCCTGGCGGTATCACCGGTCTCTCCCGGGAAACCTATCTTGTTTCCTGGCAAACTCCGGAATCCTTAGCCGGTTCCCGAAAAATCCTCACCCTAATCCGGGTCCGTCTCGGAACCGACGGCATACAGGAAGCCCACGAAGCCGCCATCACCCTTGCTCCCGCCGCTGGCGGTGTAGACGAGTCGTGAGAAACGCCGGTATCACAACGCCTTCCTGCCGGTCGTCACGCTGGCTACATCGTCCAGCAGCTTGGTTTCTTCCGCAAGAACGCCCGCCCGGTACTCCCCCCACCGCTTTTCCCTGAGTTTGTCAAAAACCTTCCGTTCCCGGGAGGCTTCCAAGAAAACCTGCCTGGCGGTTTCCACCGCACGTTCCGCTTCGGCGGCTTCAGTAACAAGCCGGTCCCGTTGAGCGTCAAGTCGGCGTATGTAGAGATCGTAGCGCCGGATTTCATCCGAATCGTTTCCCGGTGCAAAGCGGCGGAACGCGGCGGCGGATCGGGAGGCGGCCAGGGACTGCATCTCCCGTTCAATGGCGGTAAGGACGCCCACAGCGCGTCCAAGTTCTATTTTCGCTTCCCGTTCCCGGTAGGCTCGGAGTTCAAGAATCTTCTCAAGATCAAAGCTAAAACGCCTCATGCGCTGACGTCCGAGGCGGGAACAGCCTCCAGGCCCCCTCCCCGCTCATAAACGCTGATTTCTTCCGGAGGAATTTCCATACCCGCTATACCGGACATGCGGGCCAGCGTTTCCCGTATGGGCGACTTCTCTTCAACTTCTTGAATAAGCAGGGATTCTATCGCTTCCCGTTTAGCAACAGCCTCGTCTATTGCGGGATTGGTACCCGCGTGATACGCGCCGACGTTGATAAGGTCTTCCGCCTCGGCGTAAACCGCCATAAGATGGCGTATATACCCCGCAACCTTGTTCGTCATCGGCCCTGAAACCTTAGACATAAGACGGGAAACGCTTGCCGGCACGTCTACCGCCGGGTAATGATACGCCTGGGCAAGGCGGCGGGACAAAACAATATGGCCGTCCAGAATTCCCCGCACCGTATCGGCGATAGGTTCGTCCATATCGTCCCCTTCCACCAGCACCGTGTAGAAGCCGGTAATGGACCCCTTTTCCGAAGTACCGCTCCGTTCCAGCAGCTTCGGCATGGAATCGAAAACGCTGGGCGTGTACCCCCGTGTGGCGGGAGGCTCGCCGGAGGCAAGCCCGATCTCCCGCTGGGCCCGGGCAAAACGAGTTACCGAATCAAAAAGAAGCATCACGTCCAATCCCTGATCGCGAAAGTATTCGGCTATCGCGGTGGCTGAATAAGCGCCCCGCAGCCGCGCAAGGGGGGGCGCGTTGGAAGGGGTCGCCACCAATACGGACCGGGCAAGGCCCTCGGGCCCTAAATCGTTGGCGATGAAGTCATTCAGTTCCCGGCCCCGCTCTCCGATAAGGGCGACCACGTTGACGTCGGCAGCGGTGTTTCGGGCTATCATCCCTAAAAGGGTGGTTTTCCCCACGCCGGAACCGGCAAAAATCCCGATGCGCTGCCCCCGGCCTACAGAGAGGAAGCCGTCTATAGACCGGACGCCGGTGGAAAGACGCTGAAGGATACGCGGGCGCGTTGCGGCGTCCGGGGGATCCGCCAAGGCCGGATACCGGAGGAGCGTGTTAATACCGCCCTTTCCATCGGCGGGATTTCCCATGCAGTCCAGTATGCGCCCCCGGAGCTTATCCGACACCGGCACCTCAAGCCGGCTTCCTGAGGCGACAACCCGGTCTCCCACCTCAATGCCGTCGATCTCCCCATAGGCCATAAGCTGGACCGTCTCATCCCTAAGACCCACCACTTCGGCAAAGATGATCCCCCGGCCTTTGGGCGCTTCAATTCGGCAAATTTCACCGATAACCGCCTGAGGGCCCCTGCTTTCTATGAGAAGCGCCCCTACCCTGGTGATCCGCCCGGTGCATTTGATAGTATCGGTACTTTCAGCCGCTTCGAGGTATTTCGACAGCATCCCCGCCGTGTCAAACAAGCCATCCTCTGGTAAGTCCGCGGAATCCGTATGAACTTCCTCCGCCTTTCCGGCGTCCAACAACAGCGCCACCCTCAAGCCCCCTCGACGGCGGAAGAACTTTTCACGCCGCCTTTAATAGGAGAAATGGCCAGAATCTTGCTTTCAAGTTCGGCAAGCTGGCTGGAAATTCGGGCGTTTACTTCGCCAAAATCGGTTTCAATGACGCAGCCCCCCGGCTCCACCGTGGAATCTTCCACAACCTGTATGCCGTTGGCGCCTTCCACCAATTTTATAAACTCTTTGATATGTTCCGTCGTCAGTTTAACGTCTACCAAGTTCACCCGTATAAGGATATTCCCCCGGGCCTTAATCTTTCGCAGGGAATGGATCACGTTGGAAACAACCACCGTACGCTGACTTTCGGAGATGGTCTTGATTACCTTCCGGGCTATGAGAAGCACCAGATCAATTACCTGCTGCTCCATTTCCGCAAGAATATCGGCTCTCTTGTTCTGCACCCGTTCCATCATCGTATGCGTCCGCTCTATGAGCCGCTGGACCTCCGCCCGGCCTTCAGCAAAACCCGCTTCCCGGCCCGCTTCCCAGCCTTCCGTTTCAGCCTTCTTCCGATCTTCCTCAAAGGCGGTCTGAGCGGACGCGGCTGTTTCCTCCGCCTTTTGTTTTGCCGCGGCGATAATACGCTCCGCCTCCGCTTCCGCGGCTCGTTTAAGCGCTTCGGCCTCTTGCTCCCCCCGGGAGGACTGCTGTTTGGCCCGCTCTTCAGCCTCCTTAACGACGGCGTCCGCTTCCTCCCGGGAAGCCCGGATCAAGGCCGCTTTTTCGGCTTCCCAGGCGATCTTAAAATCCTCCGCCTCCCTCCGCAATTCTTCCGCCGTAGGGCCGGAATATTCTTCCGTTACTTCAGATACATCCGGTTCTTCCAGAACGGACGCATAGTCCGGCCCGGAAAATGAACCCGGAAGTTCAAGAAAAACCGTGGAATCGCTGATAATGACTTCGCTGGGCCTAAAGACTGCTTTCGCCATACGCTGCCTACACGACCATCTCATCCTCGCCGGAACGGGCGATTACGATCTCGCCGCTGTCTTCCAGATGACGAATAATAGAAACGATTTTTTGCTGGGCCTCTTCCACATCTTTGAGCCGGATGGGGCCCATGTAGTCCATGTCTTCCTTAAGCATACCGGCGGCGCGCTTACTCATATTCTTAAAGATCTTATCCTGCACTTCCGTATCCACAGATTTGAGGGCTTTGGCCAGTTCCTGGGAATCCACTTCCCGCATGACTTTCTGAATATCCCGGTCGCCCAGAAGTACAATGTCTTCAAAGACAAACATGCGCTTCTTGATTTCCTCCGCCAGCTCCGGATCCTCGTCTTCCAAAGCCTCAATGATCTGCTTTTCTGACGCCCGGTCTACCAGGTTGAGAATTTCCACGATGCTCTCCACTCCGCCCGCGGTGGTGTAGTCTTCACTGGACAGGGTGGACAGCTTCTTTTCCAAAACCCGCTCCACTTCCCGGAGAACTTCAGGACTCGTCCGGTCCATAGTGGCAATACGCCGGGCCACATCGCTCTGAACTTCATTAGGAAGATTTTGCAGGATGATCGAAGCCTTATTCGGTTCCAGGTAGGCCAGAATAAGGGCTATGGTCTGAGGGTGTTCCTGCTGGATGAAGTTAAGAAGATGCGCGGGATCAGTACGGCGAATGAAGTCGAAGGGCCGCACCTGGAGGCTTGAGGTAAGGCGGTTAATAATATCTATTGCTTTCTGGCTTCCCACGGCTTTTTCCAGGAGTTCCCGGGCGTAATCAATGCCGCCCATAGTGATGAACTGATTGGCCATCATGAGTTCCTGGAACTCCTGGAGTATCATATCTTTCTGATCCGGCTCTATGGTTTCAAGCCGGGCGATCTCAAACGTAAGGGTCTCTATTTCGTCTTCCCGAAGGTACTTGAATATTTCCGAAGAAATATCCGAACCAACGCTTACGAGAAAGATCGCCGCCTTTTGCCGCCCGGAAAATTCCTTGGGTCCCTTTTTCTTAGCCGAAGGAACTCCCGAACTCTGAGCGCCGGCGCTTGCCTGAGCCATCTTTTTATTCCTCCATCAACCACGTTCTGATAAGCTGGGCCACATCTCCCGGATGTTCTTTCGCCATATTAATAGCATTCTCTTGGAGATCTAGCCGGCGCTTTTCCTCCACCGACATAGAAACTTCCAGCCCTTCATTCTCCGCTTCCAAGAGAGCGCTTTCACGCATGGCCTGCTGTTGCCGGGAAAGTTCTTCCTCCCTATGCCGCCGCCGCCGTTCCATTTCTCTGGAAACCAGGCGGAACATCACAAAGCCTACTAACAGTATCGCTATCCCGATAAGGATGAAGAATAAGGTTTGCCGCATCTGCTGCTGCTGAAAAAAAGCGGCGTCTTCATCGCTGAATTCCCGAGTGCGGTCAAACCGGATATTCTGCACCGTTACCGAATCGCCCCGGCCCGGGCTGAAGCCAATGGCGTCCCGGATCAGGGCTTGGGCTGCGGCAAGGTCTTCCGCCGGTACCGGAGTATATTCCCGTTCAATAGAACCATCCGGCTGAATGACCGGTTTCTTCGCGTCGTCATATTTCCACTTCCAGGTGCCGTCTATATTCACCGACACGGTTACCCGGTCTATGGCCGGACTCTTTTCTTCCTGGATTTTGCGGTTGTTGACCGCCTCGTTGTGGGTATTGGTAGTCTGGGTTACCTCGCCGTAGAGATTGGACATATCCCGGAAGGCGGGGGCGGTCTGGCCCTCAACCCCCGGAGGGCCTTCGGGGTTAAAACCCGTCCCCTTCCAGGAGGTATTGGAAGTGGACTGGGAAATGGTAACGGATTCGGTAAATTGTGAATCGTCGTAGGGAAGCCCGGGGGTTCTTTCCTTCAGGGTGACGGGGTAATATTCTTCCGTATCCACTTCCTTCTTTGACATATCCATATCTATTTTAATATTAATATCCCGAACCCGGTCGGCGGTAAAAATTTTTTGCAGGGATTTCAGGATGTCCTTCCGGTACTGGCTTTCCAGGTCCCGTACAATCTGAGTTTCCCGTTCAATACGGCTGAGACGGTCCCATTCGGTAAGGCCTTGAAAATCATTTAACACCAACCCGTTTAGATCGGTGATGGCAATATTATCGTCAGCCAGACCTTCCACCGCGAATTTAAGTATCTTCTGGATGCCTTCGATTTTCTTCCGGTTTTGAGTAATATCGCTGCCCGGTTTTGGAGTAATGATCACGCTGGCGCTCACCGGTTCCTGATCAGAAAGGAACAACGTCTTTTCGGGAATATTGATGATAACGCTGGCGTCATCCACATCGTCAAGGGCCTTGATATGTTCCGTCACCATCCTGATAATGGACCGCCTGACATTCACTTTCCGTTCAAAGTCGGTGATGGTCCACCGGTCCCGGTCAAAAATATCCCAGGGATCGGTTCCCTGAGGGATCATATCCTCCCGGATAAGGATGGACCGCATACGCCGGGCGGTATTTTCATCGCCTACCATGATGGTTCCCGACGAGGATACGGAGGTCTTAACGCCCTCTTGATTAATCCGGGTAATGATACGGTCACGGGCCGCCTCATCCCGAATAGGCGCGTCAATAACCGGCGCCATACTTGGCGACGAGGAAACCGCCACCAGAACGGCAATACCGCCTATAGCGATGACCACAACAGCCAGGAGGATGATCTTTTGTATCAGCGACCACTTACCCCAGAGACCCGCAATTTGTCCAAAGAGTCTTTTTAAAAACTCGTTCATATTCTCCCCCCCCAGAAGAATGCGTAGACCCGCATAGAAAAACCTACCAACCGATCAGATAATTCCACGCAGATTTTTAATTACCGTGTATTTATTATATCTCTCCATCCCTGGACTATACGGTTCAGTATCGTCCTGGTAATGTTGAGGGACATATTTGCCTTAGCCTGAGCTATCGTAATATCGTGGGTGTCAACAGATTCGGGGTCAATAACGGCCTGTTGGATAAGGGCGTCCGCAAACTGTTTTTCCCCGCTGACTGTATCCAGCGCCCGAAGCATGACATCCTCGAATGAGCCGGAACGGAGCGCCGATTCGGCGCCTATCTTGCCGCCGAGTTCCGAAACCACCCCTCCCCTGCCCGCACTAAAGGCATCGCCGCCAATACTATAGGGCCCATTTTTGGGAACCATGTGTTTCGGATGGGTGATCCTCAGAGAAACCGTATCGCCCTGTACCAATTCCGGCCGGTAAATCGTCATCTATTACCTCCCGCCTATTTCCAAGGCCTTGAGGAACATAGCCTTAGACCCGTCTATGATGGAAGCGTTGGCTTCATACGCCCGGGACGCGGCAATCATATCCACCATTTCGGTTACAACGTCCACATTGGGCATCTCCACATACCCCGCCCTCGGACCGGTCCTTATGGCGTCGGGATGCGTCGGATCGTACACCAGCCGGAGTTCCGCCGTGTAATCTTTCTGCACTTCCGCGACCCGTACGCCCTTCCCCGGGCCTGTATCCAGCGTTTCGGGCAGGAACGGGGAACGCCAATAGGGGCCCTCTACACGGGGCCGCACAACCACCCGGCTCCTTCTGAACGGGCCCCCCTCGGCGGTATGGGTGGTCGAAGCGTTGGCTATGTTGTCGGCTATCACATCCGTACGGAACCGCTCAACGCTCATCCCGGAAGCCGCTATGTTAATCGCACTGAAAAGCCCCATATTTTACTCCTACCGCAACGCTAATTCAACCTGCGCAAACTCAAAAGCCTGGCTCTGGGCCATAAAGGTATAGGCCATCTGATTTTCCAGAGCCAACATAACTTCCTGTTCCATATCAACATTGTTCCCGTTATTCCGGGAGACGCTGAGGTAATCCACCACTCTCCGGGGTTCCACATCCCGGTAATTCTGTTCCCGCCAGTTGGGGATATGCCGGGGATCCGTCAACTTCAGCTCCAACGGCGGCCGCTGTTGTTCCCTGTTCAGGGCTTTTTTCAACTCACTCTCAAAATTTACTTCCGAGCGTTTGAAATTAGGCACTCCCGCATTCGCCAGGTTATTGGCAATGACGCCCCGTCTGACAAGGTTCGCATCCATAGCCCGGTGCAACACATCTACCGTCTTGGCAAAAGTATTCAGACTCATTCGGTTCTTTCCTCTTATTCCATTATCGGTATTTTTAAACCGCGGGTTAAGACCGTTCTTCAATAATTCTCATAAAATATATCTCCCCAAATCCTGGTTGGTTGCCAACCCGGTGAGCCGTTCCGCGACATAGGCCCCGGTAATGGGTATTGCCGCCGGGCTTATGTCCGGCGCTTCAAAGGAAAGATCCTCCAGCAGGGCTTCCATGATTGTATGCAGCCTGCGGGCGCCTATATTCTCAAGTTTTGAATTCACATCCGCGGCCAGGGTCGCAAGACGCTCTATCGCCTCCGAATCAAACGCAATATCCACCCCTTCGGTGGCTAAAAGCCCGATATATTGTTTGGTCAGCGCATTTTTAGGCTCCGTGAGTATCCTAAGAAATTCTTCCTTGCCAAGAGATTCAAGTTCCACCCGCAGGGGGAACCGGCCCTGGAGTTCGGGAATCAGATCCGACGGCTTACTCACATTGAAAGCGCCCGCGGCAATAAAAAGGATGTGGTCCGTATTGACCGGCCCCCACTTGGTGGTAACGGCGGCCCCCTCCACAATGGGGAGGATGTCCCGCTGCACCCCTTCCCGGGACACGTCGGGACCGCCGCCCCGATCACCTTTGACCGCTATCTTGTCTATCTCGTCAATGAAGACGATGCCCGTCTCTTCCACCCGCTGCCGGGCCTCGTCGCTCACCCGGTCCCGGTCTATCAGTTTTTCCGTTTCCTCGGCGATGAGGATTTCCCGGGCGCGGCTCACGGAAACCAGCTTCTTCTTCTTGTTGCCTCCGAAAAAACCGGCTATCCCGGAAAGGCTTGACTCCAATTCTTCCATGCCGCCCCCCAGCATCTCTATAGACGGGAACTGCGGCGTCTGGTTTACGGTGATTTCCACCATTCGGTCTTCAAGTTTCCCTTCCTGTAACAAGGCCCTAAATTTCTCCCTGAGCGGATTGTCATTCTTGCCCCCCTTGCGGTCATTCCCGACTTCTTCCGTTTCCGTTTCCGGGACGCCGTTGTCCCCCGCCGCGGCGTCCCCGCCCTTGTTTTCACCGGCTTTGTCCCGCCTGACCGGGATGCCGACCTGTATGGCCGCACCCATAAGGGCCGGACCGGACCCACCGTCATTGCCTGGATTAATAGAATAGACCCCCATAGGCCGCACCACCGGCGCGGCGCCTGGCTTGTTGTCCGCCTTCGGCTTTTTCCCCGTTCCCGGAAGCAGCAGATCAAGCAGGGTTTCCTCGACCCTCCGCCCGGCTTCCAGGGTAACGGATTCCTGCATCTCCTGTTTTACCATCTGAACACCCACCGCCATAAGATCCCGAATCATAGATTCCACGTCCCGGCCCACATACCCGACTTCGGTGTACTTGGTAGCCTCCACTTTTATGAACGGGGAACCCGCCAGCTTCGCGAGCCGCCGGGCTATCTCAGTCTTCCCAACCCCGGTGGGGCCTATCATGAGAATATTCTTGGGAGCGATGTCCTCCCTGAGTTCCGGATCGATCTTCAGCCTGCGTATCCTGTTTCGCAGGGCTACGGCCACCGCCCGCTTCGCTTTCTTTTGCCCAATAATATACTTATCCAGCTCGGAAACGATCTCCCGGGGGGTCAGCCGGTCTAAATTCTGTCCACTTTTCTTTTCACTTACTGTCATTCGAGTTCCTCCAAGGTGATCTGATTATTGGTATAAATACAGATACCGCCCGCTATATGCAGACTCCGTTCAGCGATTTCCGCCGCGGTCAAGGAGCTGCCTTCCAGAAATGCGCGGGCCGCCGCATAGGCGTAATTACCGCCTGAGCCGATAGCCAGGGCGTCGTCCGCCGGTTCCACCACGTCTCCTGTCCCGGAAATAAGCAGGGTCTTGTTCTTGTCCGCCACCAGGAGCATGGCCTCAAGGCGTCTGAGGCTGCGGTCGGTACGCCATTCCTGAGCCAGTTCTACCGCCGCCCTGGTGAGGTCCCCGGAATATTCCTTGAGTTTCCCTTCAAAACGATCCAGGAGGGTGAAGGCGTCCGCGGTTGCGCCGGCGAAGCCGCAGAGTACCTTGCCATCCAAAAGACGCCGTACCTTGCGGGCGTTGTTCTTCATTACCGTTTCCCCAAACGTTACCTGCCCGTCGCCGGCCATGGCGACTTTGCCGTCCCGGCGTACCGCTATCACCGTTGTAGAACGGACAACCGGATATCCGCCTTCCGTCCGGCTGTTTCTGCCTTGTTTCTTCATGATATATTCTTTCGCTTCCTTCATTCCAGATTATAGGAGACTGTCGTTCATTTATCCCCGCGAACCGTGGGGATGGGCTTCCGAATAAATCCGTTTAAGCCCTTCGATATCCACATGGGTATACCGCTGAGTAGTAGAAAGACTGGCGTGCCCCAGCAGTTCCTGCACCACCCGTACATCGCATCCTGAATTCACCAAATGGGTGGCAAAGGTATGGCGAAGGGCGTGGGGATGCACATTTTTATGCAAGCCGGACAGATCCGCGTACCGGGAGATGATCCACCGCAAGCCGCCGGTAGAAATAGGACCGCCCCGGCGGTTGATAAAAAGACGGTCCGTGGGCTGTTCCGCGTGGATGCAGCTCCGGCGTACCAGGATCCACTCCATCAGGGCTTTCCGCGCGTCTTCGGAAAAGAAAACACAGCGTTCCTTCTTCCCCTTTCCTGTTACGCGGGCGCCGTTTAAATCCCGTTCCAAGGCGCTCACGGAAAGAGACGCGGCTTCGGAAATACGCAGGCCGGCGGAATACATGATGAGGATCAGGGTCTTGTCCCGGGGCGGCCAGAGTATCTTCTTTTCTTCCGGAAGATCCGCGAATTCCGCCATTTCTTTTTCCCATAGAAAAACCGGCAGGGAAAGGGGAATCTTGAGATTCCGCAAGGCTGCGGACGGATCGTCGATTCGGACGTTCATCCGTATAAGCCACCGGTAAAATCCCCGAATAGACGAAAGCGCCCGGTTAATACTGACCGCCGCATTTCCCTGGAAACTCGCCTCGCCGATGAAACCCCGTACATCGCTGATTTCCGCCGTCACCGGGTCTATGTCGTGATTTGCGCAGTAATCCTCGAAACGGGAAAGGTCCTGGGTATAGGCCCGCAATGTTTCCACCGACACGACCCGCACGGAACGGAGGTACGCAAAGTATTCCCGTATTTTTGCGCATCGAATATCCGTATGCTCGGCGGAACACCCGTCCGGCCGCGCCGCCTGAGTACGCACGCTATTCTTCATCAAAACCGCCCTTGCGTTCGCTGTCTCCCCCGTCTTCGGTATGAAGATAACCGCATTCTGGATTTATGCAGGCCTTGTGGAACCCGTTCTTCTTATCATATTTTTCCACGAGGAACTGTCCGCATTGAGGACACTGGATATTAGCCGGCTTAAAATGGCTGATAAAATCGCAGTCAGGATAATTAGTACACCCGTAAAATTCTTTTCCCCGGCCCCGGGTCTTCCGGACCACAATGTCCCCGCCGCATTTAGGACATTTCGCCAAGGGAATAGATTTGGTGTTCCGGCACTCGGGAAAACCGGAACAGGCAAGAAAGTATCCAAAACGACCAAGTTTCTTCACCATCGGTCTGCCGCACTTGCCGCACACATAATCGGTTTTTTCGTCCAGGGATCCCTTGTAGGATTCAAGAGTCTTCCCCACCTCTTCCACCTGGTCCTTAAAGGGATCGTAAAACGCACGGATTATTTCCAGCCAGTCGACCTCATCCCGGGCGACCCCGTCCAGCTTGGTTTCTATCGATGCGGTAAAGTCCACGTCCACCACGGTGGGGAAATATTCCACCAGCATTTTATTGATCAGTTTCCCCAGGACGGTTGGGATAAGCTGCCTGCTGGACCGGGTTATATAGTATCGGTCCTGGAGGACCGAGATGATGGGGGCGTACGTGGAAGGCCGGCCTATGCCTTTTTCCTCCAAGGTTTCAATGATGGTGGCGTCGGTATACCGGGAAGGGCCGCGGGTAAAGTGCTGTTCCGAGTGGAAGTTCTCCACCACGATGCGATCCCCAACGTTCAGCTCCGGATAGGAATTCCCCTTTTCATCTTTGGAAACCAGGTGCTTCATCACCTTATAGAATCCCTTTTCGATGATCTTGGTCCCGGAAAGGCGGAAGATCCCCTCCCCCGCCGTTATGTCAACGCTCAGAGTCCTGGTCCTGGCGTTTTTCATCTGGCTTGATACAAACCGTTCCCAGATGATCGAGTAGAGTTTGTACTGATCCTTCGAGAGGTGTTCTTTCATCTCGTCGGGGGTATAGGCTACATACGTGGGGCGTATACATTCATGGGCGTCCTGCGCCTTTTTCCCCGCCGAGTATTCCAGGGCCTTCTCCGGAAGGTCTTGAGGATACTTCTCTCCTATCCAGGTACGAACATCGTTCACGGCGACGGGCGAAATTCTCACGGAATCGGTACGCATATACGTAATAAGCCCAACACGGGAACTGCCTACATTCACCCCTTCGTAGAGCTGCTGGGCGATCTGCATGGTTTTCCTGCCGGTGAAGCCCAAACGGTTGGCGGCGGTTTGCTGAAGCTGAGAAGTAGTAAACGGCGGCTTGGGCTTTATGGACTTTTCGGTTTCTCTGATGTCCGAAACAACGCAGTCGGCATTTAAAACCTGTTCCTTAATGGCGTTCACCGCCGCCTCGTCCTTAAGTTCCGGCTTGTTCCCCCGCCAGGACACAAGCTGCGCGGTAAAAAGGGAACGCCCTACCCGGAAGTCCGCGTCGAGGGTCCAGTACTCTTCGGGAATGAACGATTCGACTTCACATTCACGCTCGCAGATAAGGCGCAAGGCCACGGATTGCACCCGTCCGGCGGAAAGACCGTTCTTCACCTTCTTCCAGAGCAGGGGGGAAAGATTATACCCCACCAGACGGTCCAAAATCCGCCGGGCTTTCTGGGCGTTTACCATAGACTCATCAATGATGCGGGGTTTGGACAAGGCTTCCCTGACGGCGTTGGGCGTTACCTCGTCAAAACTGACCCGCTGAATGGGAACCTTGTCCCATTTGGCGGCGATAGCGTTTTTAAGATGCCAGGCTATCGCCTCTCCTTCCCGGTCCGGGTCGCTGGCCAGGAGTACGGCGCCCGCTTTCCTGGCGTCCCCCTGGAGTTCCTTGAGGAGTTTCGCCCTGCCCCTGACGGTGATATACTCAGGCTCAAAATCATGGTCCACATCAATGGCCATCCGGGATTTGGGAAGATCGATCAAATGGCCCTTACACGCCTTTACCGTAAACGAGGGGCCGAGATATTTCTCTATGGTTTCCGCTTTATGGGGGGATTCTACGATGACGAGAGTTCTCCTATCCTGATTTTTCGCCCTACCCTTTCTGCCGGCCTCTTTCTTTTCGCTTGTCCGCATTTTTGTCCTTGCCGCCATACGTGTTTCCCTCATAACCGGATATTCAGGGAACGAGCCAGGGACGATGCCAAGGACGATCCGCCTGAAAAACTACTATCCATGTTTTCTTCGCTTATTTCAATGCCCCATTCGGCGAGGATCTCCTCCGCCCCCGTGATAACCCGGCCTCCATCTTCGGCCAGGGCGCGGCATCCTTCCCCCCGGGACGACGCAGCCCCTGCCGAGGCCACCCAAAGGTCCCTGCCCTGTTCCAGGGCGAACCGGGCTGTGATGAGTGCGCCCGACGAGGCCGGCGCTTCCGCGATGAGAACGCCCCGGGCCAGTCCGGAAACGATCCGGTTCCGGGCGGGGAACCGCCATTTCGCCGGCGCCGTTCCCGGGGGGTATTCACTTACCAGCGCCCCGCCGCCGTCAAGAATAGCCCGGGCTATCCCCCGGTTCGCAACCGGAAACACCATGTCCGGCCCGGACCCCAAAACCGCCACGGTTTTCCCGCCCCCAGCCAGGTTTCCCCGGTGGGCCATGGCGTCTATGCCCAAGGCAAGCCCTGATACGACGGGAACGCCCCCCCTGCCCAGGGTCCGGGCTATGTCAAAGGCCTGAGCCGCCGCGTACCCCGAAGGCCGCCGCGTTCCCACCACCGCCGCCAACGGTTTTTCCGGGTCCGGAAGCGCGCCCCGGTAAAAAAGCGCCACCGGGGGATCATAGAGTTCCCGGAGCAGAGGGGGATACGCGCTTTCAGCATAGGAGGCCCACCGTATCCCCCGCAGGCGGGCCGCCCGGTCATCGTGTTCGGCCTGCGCCCTCAATGCATCCATCGTCCAGGGAAATTCCCTTCGGGGCGTCCCCAGAATCCGCAGTATGTCTTTCCTGGACAGTTTTGTGAATTGTTCTTCCCGGTCAAATTCTTTACACAGCCTAAGCCGGCAGGGGCCTGAATATCCGGGGATTTGCCGGATGATCAGATCCAAAAGACCCCGCCCGCTATCCATAATATACTTCTATTATATGTTGTTTGTTCCGTTCCGCCTCTTTTTTCTTATCAGGATCTTTCGTAATTACCAGAATTCTGTCGTAAAGTTCCAATGCCTCCCGGTACCGGGAAGTCATGTAATAGGCCCGGGCAAGAACAAACATCCCGTCCACATCGTTTGCCGAAAGTTCCAGGAACCGGATCAGATGGGGAACAGCCTCCTCGGGCCGGTTAAGATCAAAGGTATACAACACGCCTAAAGCGTATCGGGGCCGGCTGTAGGCGCCGTCAAGTTCAATGGCCGTGCGGAACGCGGATTCCGAGAGGGCGTAGTACCGATCCCGCTGACCTGCGCTCGTCATATCCAGCGTTCCTTTAGCCACCCTGACAGCGGAAATCCCCGCCAGATACCGCAGGGCCGGATCTTCGGCGTTGTAATTCATGGCTTGTTCCAGAGCTTCCAGAGCTTCCTGGTGAAGCCCCCGGTCCTGAAGCCGGACGGCCAATATCTTCCAGTAAACCCCGGTTTGGGCGGCGTCCTGGACGTGGGCCTCAATTCGCTTCTCGTAAAGGGCCAGAGCGTTTCTAAGCCCTTCAATCGTTTCAGGCGGCCCGCCCCGCTCCGAAATTTCAGCAATCCGCGAAGCCAGGCCGTTCCTCGCCCGGTTTTTTTGAATGTTCAAAAACAAGGTCAAGCCCGCGGCAAAGACCGCCAGCGTCGCAATACCAATAACAACTTCTTTCTTAATTTTCATCGCGCCCCGCCGTTCAGCCGGAGGAACCGGAATGGGACCCGAGTTTTGGCAAATACCGCCGGTGGTTTTCCCGAAGCATCGAATTGTCCACATGGGTATAGATCTGCGTGGTGGCCAGGTCCGCGTGCCCCAATAATTCCTGCACAGACCGAAGGTCCGCGCCCCCGGAAAGCATTTCGGTCGCGTAACTGTGGCGCAGACTGTGAAGCCGGGAACTCATCCCTATCTGGGCGGTAACGCCGGCGTAGTTCTTCCATATCCCCTTCCGGGAAAGCCGTTTTCCGGTTCTGCCAATAAACAACGCGTCGTTCCGCCTGCCTCCGGCTAATATGGGCCTGGCTTCTTCCACATACCGCTTGAGCCACGCCTCAGCCTCAGCGCCGAAAACTACCAGGCGTTCCTTGCTCCCCTTGCCCAGCACTCTGGCTATCCCTTTGGAAAAAAAAATATCCCCGATATTCAGGGTAACCGCTTCGGAGACTCGAATGCCGGAGGAATAGATAAATTCAAAAAGCGCCCGATCCCGGAGCCCGGTCGGGGTGCCGGTATCCACCGAATTGAGCATCTCATCAACGCGCTCCCGGGGATGTACCGAAGGAAGGCGCAGGGTTTTCCGGGGGCCTTCCAGAAGTTCGGCTGGATTATCAGCGCGCATCCGTTCCGCCACCATAAAACGGTAAAAAGAACGAAGCACGGAAACCGCCTTTCCTACGGACCGTACATCAATCCCATCCCGGTTCCGGCGTAAATCCACATACCGGATCAGATCGCCTGAGTCCGCTTGTTCCGGCGCAAGCCCTTCGCTTTTAAGCCAATCCAAAAAGAAGCCCATTTCAAAACGATAGGTCTCCGCCGTCAAACGGGCCCGCCGTTCCACCGATACGAGATGGGAATAATACCGGTTCAGTACGGTCCGTTCTTCCGCCAAATTAACCGTCCTTTCCGGCGGAACCGAATCTTTCGGCGTCCTTTTCCATGTTATACTTACGGTTCCGGTACAGGGCCGGCACTTCTATATCGTCGTCCCGGTAACCGCCGCGCCGTGTAAGGTATTCAGGCGTACCTTTCGAGCGGTCGATAATACTCGTAAATTCCCCGTAGCCGATGTAATCTCCTTTCCCGGCCTTTGCCGTTTCCTGCGTTTGCTCCTGCTGCGTAATCATACCGTTTTTGAAGCCAGTAGCGATAACCGTTACCTGAAGTTTGTCCCCCAGCGAGGCGTCCGCCGTTTGGCCGATAATGATGTGGGCGTCGGGATCCGCGTTTTTGGTGATATAGTTCACGACCGCTTCATATTCCAGGAGGGATATGTCTTCACCGCCTGAAACATTGACCAGAATATGCTTGGCCCCTTCAATCGAATTATCTTCCAGGAGGGGGTTTTCAATCGCGTTTGCGGCGGCCAGTTCAGCCCGGCCGTCGCCGGAACCGGAACCTATCCCCATCAGGGCGTCGCCTTGATCCTTCATCGTGGTTTCCACATCGGCAAAATCCAGGTTCATATCCCCCAGATTGGTGATAAGTTCCGAAATACCCTGCACTCCCTGGCGGAGTACGTCGTCGGCCATCCTAAACGCTTCCCTAATAGGAGTTTTTTTATCAACCACCCGCATCAGATGCTGATTGGGAATAACGATAAGCGTGTCCACCGCCTTCCGCAACTTGGCTATCCCGTCCTCCGCAAGCTGCATCTTGTACCGCCCTTCAAAGGCAAAGGGTTTGGTTACCACGCCCACCGTTAAAGCGCCGCACTCCTTCGCTATCTGGGCGATTACCGGCGCGGAACCCGTCCCGGTCCCGCCTCCCATGCCGGCGGTGATAAACACCATACGCGCCCCTTTAAGGGAATTCGCCACCATATCCCGGTCTTCCTGAGCGGCTTGTTCGCCTATTTCCGGTTTACCCCCCGCGCCGAGCCCGGCGGTAAGCGCGGAACCTATCGGCAGTTTGATCGGCGCCTTGCATTTATTCAACGCCTGCACATCCGTATTAGCCGCGATAAACTGCACCTGCTGTACCCCGCATTCTATCATTCGGTTAACCGCGTTTGATCCGCCGCCGCCGGCTCCGATAACCTTAATAATAGTCGGATTCGGCTCCGATACCATCCCGTCAAATACTTGAATATTATTCATAGCCCCCCCCAAAAAAACATTTGGTTTATTTAATTAACTGATTAAAAAAATTCCTTCCGAAGCCAATCGGTAAACCGCCCAAAAAACGACGGCGGTCCTTTTTCCTGGGGATAGGATGACCCTCCCCGTTCGGGAGCATTCCCCCGCTCCCGGTCGTTCCCTTCAATCACCAATCCTACCGCCGCGGCGTAGGCGGGGTTGCGATATTCATCCACAAGACCGCCTAATGAATTAGACAAGGGGATGCCGATTCTAACCGGCGTCTTGAACACATGGGTAGCCAATTCCGCCGCACCCAAAAGCAACGCGCCCCCCCCTGTCAAAACTATACCCCCGCCCAAAGGCCGGGTCAAGGGAAGACTTTCCAGTTTTCGCTTTACCAGGGTAAAAATCTCTTCCATCCGCAGCAGGATGATCCGCATGATATGGGACCGGGGAACAGGCAGCGGCGGACGCCCCCCGACGCCCGGAACAATGATGTCCTCGTCCGCTTCCAGAAGGTCTTCCCAGCAACACCCGGCGTCAAGCTTGATCCGTTCCGCCGTCTCGAAGGGGAGATGAATGACCTCCGCAATGTCGCTGGTAACCCGAACGCCCCCCACCGGAACGCCGGTAGTGGAAAAGGGAGTTCCCTGGGAATACACCAGTACGTCCGTCGTACCTCCGCCCATATCTATCAAGGCGCACCCCAGCTCTTTTTCCTCTTCAGTCAAAACCGCCCGCCCGGCGGCCAGAGACTGGAGGATAAGATCATTAACTTTAAATCCGGCGCGGTTAACGCATTTAATCAGGTTCTGAGCGGAAGTAACCGGACAGGTGATGATGTGCACTTCCGCTTCAAGGCGCACGCCTATCATGTCCAGCGGATCCCGTATAAATTTTTGATCGTCCACAATGTAGGACTGGGGGATAACCTCCAGCACCTGCCGGTCCATCGGGATAACCACCGCCCGGGCCGCTTCAAGAACGCGGTTGAGATCGTCCTTCCCTATTTCCCGGGTTTCCCGGGTTTTGCCGGTTACCGCCACGACCCCCCGGGAATTGATGCCGTCAATGTGGTTCCCGCCTATGCCAGTCCAACATGAATGGACCTCCCGTCCGCTCATCATTTCCGCGGCTTCAACCGCGGCGGCCACCGCTCTCAGGGTGGCTTCGATATTTACCACCACCCCCCGCCGAAGGCCGGAAGACGGACTCATCCCTACGCCGGTTATTTCAAGAGTCCCGTTTTCATTGCGCTCGCCGATAACCGCGCAGACCTTTGTCGAACCTATATCAAGACCGACAACCAAATCGTCAGTAGCCAGAAGCGGCCTCCTTATTCCCTATACGATGCGGTACCGGTCCGCAAATCAATATCCTCAACCGGCGCGCCGCCTGTCGAGCCCAAAACATCGATCATCAGAATCATGTGCCTGAGCGTGTCTTCGTCCAGATCGGCATCTACCCGGAACCGTATCGCGCTATGTACCGGATAGAGAATCAAATCAAACCCATCAAAAGTCTTTCTGTTTATACGGATTTCCGAAATAGCTGTCAATAGCTCGGGAGACGCCGCGTTTATCCGGGCTAGAGAAGTCAGCAGGGGCTCAAACATCCCGGGAAGCCGGGCGCCCAATACGGGGTCTGAGAAACCAAGCCCTGAGACAAGCGGTATTGACCCGGCAAGCAGGGGAACGCCGCCGTCATTCCCGATCTTAATAATCACTCCAAACCGGTCAATGTATACCGGACGAATCTTCCCGTCTATTTTTGTCAGCCCCATGGCCGCAATCTTTCTGGGTTCAAGCAGGATTCGCACCGTATCAGGGTACTGCTTCACGACCTGGGCGGATTCCACCAGATAGAAGGTCTCAAGCCGTTTCCGGATGTCTTCCACATTCACCGTGGCAAACGACGACCGGGGGCTTATTCCCCCCATGGTCAGGATGAATGCTGTATCAATACCGGGAATACCCGAGACGTCAACCACCGACAGGGGGAGCAGGGGCGTTATCCCAAAGAGCCAGATAAGCTCCGATCCCAAGATGCCGGCAACCACCAGCAGGACCCGTTTAAGCCGTTTGTCTATGACCTGGCCGCTTCCGGTTTTGGAAGGCCCGGCTTTATCCGCCAGGGTATACTCAAGAGCCAAAGTCCGCCTCCGGCTCTTTTTTATGCCGGGACACGTTGGCGATTAACCCGGCCATGATAAGGGTGGTAGCCAGGGAAGATCCCCCGGCGGAAAAAAACGGCAGGGGAATTCCCGTAGCGGGCAATATTCCCGCTACCACCGCGACATTAACGAGAACCTGAGAACAAATCGTCGTTACCAGGCCAAAGGCTAAAAGACGCCTGAACGTATCTTCCGAACGCAGCGCGGCCCGGTATCCCCGGCAGGCGAAGACCGCAAATACCACGAAGAACAAGAAGATACCCAAAAAGCCGAATTCTTCCGCATACGAAGAAAAGATAAAGTCAGACTGAATTTCCGGCACGCTTGCTATCTTCTTGGTACCCTGGCCTATCCCTTTCCCCCAACCCCCCCCTGAAGTGATGGCCGAAAGGGACGACCGGACCTGATACCCGGCGCCCAAAGGTTCCCAATCGGGCCGGACGAAGCTCATAAACCGTCTAAGACGGTGTTCCTTGCTCAGTATCATGAGTATCGAAACGGGAAAAAGCAGTACCGCGGCGCTGAAAAAGTAACGGAGCTTGACCCCGGCTATAAAAAAAATGAAAAGCCCGTTAACGGCGATAAACAAGGCGGTAGAAAAATTGTTCTGGAGGTAAATAAGCATGAAAAACACCGCCGTTATTATCGCCTGCGGCAGCACTCCCCGGGAAAAGGAACCGTGATCCCGCTTCTTGTCAAAGATGTGGGCAAGGTACAGGGGCAGGACCACTTTCACCAGTTCCGAAGGCTGATAGGTGGAATTCATTACGGAGATCCACCGGGAAGCGCCGTTTCTAATGACTTGTATTCCCGGTACAAAGGTCAAAATACAAAGCGCCCCCGTTCCAAACACCAGAGGCACAATTATTTTTCGCAGAAAATTTATGGGTACAAACGCCGCCGCGATAAAAAAGCCGATCCCTACAGCGCCCAAACGAATCTGCCGGTTGATAAAATAATATCCGTTACCAAAAAAACGGTTCGCAAAGGCAAAAGAAGCGGAATACAGGGTTACCAGCCCTACCCCAAGCAGAAGGAATGTACAGGCTATGAATACCTGATCGGCATAGAATCTTCGTCCGGGTTTTTCCATATTCAACCGGTCAACCATCCCCCCTCCTATTGTATCTTCAATGTCGAGAGCGCTATGATAGCGAAAAGCCCGCCGAGAATCCAGAAACGGATAACGACCTGTGTTTCCGCCCAGCCTGATAATTCAAAGTGATGATGAAGGGGCGCCATCTTAAAAACCCGCTTCCCCGTGAGCTTGAAACTCCCTACTTGTATGATAACCGACGCAACCTCCAGCACAAAAACCCCGCCTATGATAAGAATGAGTATTTCTTTCTTGATAATGAGAGAAATTGTGGCGATAACCCCGCCCAAAGAAAGGCTCCCGACATCGCCCATAAAAACTTCCGCCGGATGCGCGTTGAACCAGAGAAAGCCGACGCAGGCCCCAACAACCGCCAGGCAGAACACCGTCAGTTCCCCGGCTTCGGCGATATAGGGAATCCCCAGGTAGTCGGAATAATCCACCCTGCCCGAAATATAGGTAAGAACCGCCAAGAAGACAAAAACAAGCAACAGAAGCCCCGCCGCGAGCCCGTCAAGGCCGTCGGAGAAGTTCACCGCGTTCGATTCCCCTACCAGAAGCAGCACCGCGAAGGGTATCCAAAGAACCCCCAGGTCTATCACGGGATTCTTGAAGAACGGTACATACAAAACGGTGGTTTCTTCTCCCCGGGAAACGTACAGGATCAGCGTTATGACCACGGCGATGATAAACTGCCCGCAGAGTTTGGCCCAAACCGGAAGCCCTTTTGAGTTATGCCGGGTAACTTTAAGAAAATCATCCAGGAACCCCAGCAGCCCAAAACTCAAAAGCGCCCCCAGGGTAAGCCATACCATACCGCTGTCCCAGTCCTGCCACAGGACGACGGCGATTCCTGTTGACAAAATGATGAACAAGCCGCCCATAGTGGGGGTCCCGTCCTTTCCCAGATGGGTGGCGGGTCCGTCATCCCGAACCGCCTGGCCTATTTTGAGTTTCTTCAGAGCCTCAATGATACGGGGGCCGAAGATGAAGCAGATAAGCAGCGTCGTCAACGCCGCGTAAGCGCCTCTGAACGTCAAGTATTGAAACACATTGAAGGGGGTAAAATACTTGACTAAGGGATACAAGAATTCCAAAAACACCCGCTATACTCCTTCCTTCGCCATACCTGCTGAAACCGCACCATCAGAATCCGTCCCGAGCGCCTGTTCCAGAGCGCAGCCCCGGGACCCTTTAAGCAGGACAAGATCCCCGGGCCGGAGACAGGCTTTCACGGCCCGGGACAGCTCACTCATAGTATCGGCATGAAAGGCGGGTATCTTTCGGCCAACGCGGACCTCGGCGGACGACAGGGCTTCCGCCGCGGCCGCGGTTTCGGAGCCGAAGAAAAACACCATGTCCGCCTTTGAAGCCGCCAAAAGCCGGCCTATCCGGGCGTGGGCCGCAACGGAGGCCGCCCCCAGTTCCAGCATGGAACCAATTACGTATACCCGGCGGCCCGGCCACTCAAGGCCGTCGCAAAAACCTATGGCCTCGGCCATAGATTCGGGGCTGGCGTTGTAGCAGTCCCGAATCACCGTTACCGGTCCGCGGATGATTTCACTTCTGCCAAACAGGGGTTTCACCGACGCAAGGCCGTCCCGGATGGCCTGAGAACTCACCGGGACCGCTCGGGCGGCAGCCGCCGCAGCCATGGCGTTCCGCAGATTGTACCTGCCGGGCAGACCGAAGCGAACCGAAATCCCCTCCCATGTAATTTCGGTTCCCTCCAGTCCAAAATCTTCTACTTTTTGTAATTCCCCAAGGGTTTTAGGACCATAAAAAACAACCCGTCCCCGGACTCTGGCGGCCATGTCCTCCCGAAAATCATCATCTTCGAAAATCAGAGCCGTTTCGGTTCCGGAAAAACAGGAAAAAATTTGCGTTTTTTCATCAAGAATCGCCTCGCGGCTCCCGAAGGATCCGATATGGGCGGTTCCAATCATCGTAATAAGCGCGATTTGCGGCTTAAGCACCCGGGTAAGCCCGGCGATTTCTCCGGGTTTGTTCATCCCCATTTCAAAAATGCCCACCTCGTGGTGCGCCCTGACTTCGAATACCGATAGGGGGAGTCCGGTTTCGGAATTGAGGTTCCCCCGATTCATGACCACCGGTTTTTCCCGGCCTATCATGGCGGCGGCTATCTCCTTGGTCGTCGATTTTCCGGCGCTGCCGGTACAGCCTATTCTCAGCAGGCCGGGGAACCCTTCCAGGTATACCCTGGCCGCGTCCTGAAGCCCCGCAAGCGTATCTTCCACCACAAGGAGGGACGCCCCGGCGTTACGGGCGGTTTTCTCAAGGGCCAGGGACGGGTCCTCTAAACAGGAACGGGCGACCATGGCGCAGGCGGCCCCGGCCTTAAAAGCGGCTTCCACAAACCGGTGGCCGTCACTAACCGTTCCCGGCAGGGCGACGAAGAGGGAAGCCGGTCTGACTGTCCGCGAATCGATATGTACCGAGGTGAATCCCCGCGCCGCGCCGGGAAACAGGTAGAGTTCCCCGCCTATAGACCGGGCCAGCGCTTCATAGTTCATCAAGAATATATTATCCATCGTTACCCGGCTCTCCCCTTATTTTTATCTGCAAAACCTCTTCCGGCTGTTTCTTAACCAGGCCCAGATCTTTCGTGGCGATATTCTCTATGCGCTCTGAAGACGAAAGCACCGCTATGCCCGCGATGAGCCGCTTGTTGTTTTCAACCCATTCCTCCTGAACAGATTCCAGTTTTTCGATCTCCCAGGTAAGCTCGGTATACTTTGCGGACTGCCAGGCGGCAACGCCCAAACACAGAGGGATCGTCAGGGTAAGTATATACAAGGCGATTCTCCGGTTCATTCTCCGCCACCCTCATCACGAATTTTTTCCACCACCCGGAACTTTGCACTGCGGGAAGGCGGGTTGTCCCGTATTTCTTTATCAGCAGGGACAACCGGTTTCCGGGTTACCAGTTCGAGCAGCCTGGAACCATTATCAGCGTTTATCGGCGCTTTCGGGAGAGCGGAACAGCCATTATTTTTTTCCCGAAAGAAATTCTTTACGATTCTGTCCTCAAGGGAATGAAAGGTAATCACTCCCAGCCGTCCGTGTACAGCGAGGACCTTCAGCGCTCCTTCCAAAAGTTCCCGCAGCCGGTCCAGTTCGCCGTTAACGGCTATGCGCAGGGCCTGAAAAGTCCTGGTCGCCGGATGGATCTTGCCGCGCCGGTAAAAAGGCGGAACCGACCGGCTCACAATCTCCGCCAAGGCTGCGGACCCCCGGACAGCCCCCCCGGCCCGGGCGGCTGCGATGCCCCGGGCTATACGCCGGGAAAACCGCTCCTCCGCGTTTTTATAGAAGATATCCGCCAATTCCCCTTCCGAAAGGCGGGCCAAAAGATCAGCGGCGCTCGGCCCGCGGCTCGGATCTATTCTCATGTCTAAATCTTCGTCCTTCCTGAAACTGAAGCCCCGGCCGCTCCGCTCGTAATGATAAGAACTCACCCCCAAATCAATAAGGACCGCGTCCGGACGCTTCATCTCCCGGGGAAACCCGGCGAAAAAATCCTGCGCCCACCCGGAATAATACTGAATCCGATCCCCGAATCTCTTAAGCCGCTCTTTGGCCGCTTCCTGTATGTTCTTGTCCGCGTCAATACCGATAATCCTAAGGTCCGGAAACCGCGACAAGAAGACCTCGCTATGGCCGCCTTCCCCAAGGGTGGCGTCGACCATAAATTCCACTCCCTGCCGGGGAGCAAGATATACTACCGCCTCTTCCGATAAAACCGGGGTATGAATAATTTTCATCCGTGAAATATCCCCAACCGTCCTTAAAAAACTTATTTTACCGAGCCTGTCCCAAGGCTACGTGACTATACGGCAACGCGCACGATTTTGGGGACAATCTCTTACCGTTTCGCCCGGCTTTTACCCGTGCGAAACTACAGAATTCAACGCTGCTTTCCCAAACCTTCAGCTTCGGGAAAACTTCTATAAAGAACCCAATTTTTTAACTGCCGCTCGTACACCCTTCTCGCTGCGCGTTTCAAACTCCCTGTATGCCTCGGCATCCCATAATTCTATGTATTCCCCTTTTCCCATAATGGAACATTCACGGCTTAACCCGGCGTAATCCCTCAAACTTTGGGGAACGGCAATACGTCCGCTTCTATCAATTTCGGCCTCCTGCTTGGGGACAATAAACCGGTAATGTAATAAACTTGCCTCCTCCATATCCAGGGACTGAGGGTTTAGTATCTTATCGGACAATTTTTCCCAATAATCCGGTGGAAGCACCCAAACGCAATGCTCAAGTCCCTTGGTCAGGATAAGAACAGGACTCTCAAGACGTTCCCGAAGATCCGCGGGAATACTAATCCGGCCTTTATCATCTAATGTATTTATATAAATACCACTAAATTTTACCACTATTTTTGAATATTCCCCCTGATTTGCCACTGTTTCCCATAAATGATTATCATAAATCCCGGTGGAATCGTCAAGAAGGGACATACGAAATAAAGAAAGAGATTGAGGCTGTTCCAAACGGCGAAACAAAACTCCCCAATCGTCCGCCGCCGCCGTCAAGCCGCATATCAGCGTAAAGGGTGGTTCGTGAGTTTATAGTGCTGTCGTTGAAAAGATAGCAGCCGGGCTTTAGCGTCCCGGCTCCCCGGAGTTCAGCCTCGCGGGTGCAGGTATTCCGGGACGGAAAGGGGCGGGACGCTCACAGAAGGCCCTCCTCCTGGAAGCGTTCGAGAACATCCGGAGAAAAACCCTCGTACCGGAGGCTTTGCTTCAGGCGGCCTTCGCCGGCGGCGCGGAAGCGGGGACTGGGACGGCGGCGGTTTTTCTCCAAATAGGAATGAAGGAGGGACGCTTCGGCTTCTTCGTCCAGGACGGCGGCAAGGGCCTCCTGAACGGCGCTCCGGGAAAGCCCCCGGCCGCGCAGAGATTCGGAGAGGGTGCGGGGACTTTCCCCGGACGAGCGGGAAAGGCGGGATTGTATCCACCGGGAAGCATAGCGGCAGTCATTGATGACGCCCAGAGCGGAGAGATGAGCGACTACAGCCCGGACGCACGGGGCGGAATAACCCCGGCTTCCCAATTTACGGACTACGCCGAAACTGTGCTGTTCCGCCCGGGCGGTAAGGCGCAAAACAGCCCGTTCCGCCCGGTAACACGCGGCGGCAAACCGGAGAGCTTCCACTTCAACCGAATCAAGTTCCCGGCCAGGAATATACACGCTCTCCACCGGACATTCACAGAATAAATAATCGGATTTGAAAGAAAACAACGAACCATCTGACAGAGCTATCCGAAAAACCGCCCCCTCAATTTTTCGGAACAATCCCCGTTCATCCGTCTTTTCTGCTAATTTTAGGGACACAACCGTCATAGACGGCCCCCGTCACTGCCAGACACTCCCCTACTCCAAACAGCCGCGAACGGAAGCCCGGAGTTTGGTTTCGCCCATAAAGGCCGGTAAAACTAACGTTTGGAAAACTGGAACCGGCGGCGGGCGCCCCGCTGTCCGTATTTCTTGCGTTCCACCATCCGGGGGTCCCGGGTAAGGAACCCATTGCTTCTGAGGCTGGTATAATTACCCTGATCCACCTGACACAGCGCCCGGGCCAGACCATGACGGCAGGCTCCGGCTTGGCCGTTGGAACCGCCGCCGTAAACATTAATCAACACGTCAAATTTATTTTCAGCGGCGGTAACCACCAGCGGCTGGCGGACCATCATAGAATGTTCGGACTGGGGGAAATAACTCCCCAGTTCCTTGCCATTGACAACAACTTTTCCGCTGCCGTCCCGAACATACACCCGGGCGACAGCGGTTTTTCTTCTTCCAGTCCCAATACCAAGATTCTTTATCACCTTATACTCCCTTAGATTTCAATCGGACTCGCTTAAAACTCAATAACCTGGGGGTTCTGCGCCCTGTGGGGATGTTCGGAGCCCGCGTAGACCTTAACATTTTTCAGCAATTTCCGCCCCAAAGGCCCTTTGGGAAGCATCCCCTTAACGGCCAAGGCCACAGGATATGTAGGATGCCGGGCGATCAACTTCTCAAAAGACTGGGATTTGAGCCCCCCGACATAGCCGGTATGATGGTAATACATCTTGTCCCGGGCTTTCTGCCCCGTAACCGCTACTTTTTCCGCATTCACAACAACCACATAGTCTCCAATTTCCTGATGGGGCGCAAAGATCGCTTTCTCCTTCCCCCGGACTATCGCCGCCGCTTTCGCCGCCACCCGGCCTAAAGCCTTCCCTTCGGCATCAATCACAAACCATTTCCGTTCAACCTCTGCGGGTTTAATGAACACCGTCTTCATTTTGCTACCTTTTCCTTAGAATACACGTAATAGTTATCGTGGCATAAACCGGGAAAACGTGTCAATCCCCCGCGCCGCCTCATCAGCAATCCCGTCAAAAAAGAGCGGTTGCCCGGAAACAGAAACCCCGCCGGTTAAACAGTCCGGCACCATCGTATCGTCGGAGCCGCACAGAGATCCGCGAGGGAATGACGAACGCGATACTGGTTCACCGCGGCGGATACCGACGTTTCATACGAAATTTTTCCCTAATTGCCGCGCCTCTGGTAAATCCTACGCATAGGTAGTATCGTGCTGTCATGGAATCAGATGGAACGGCGTCCGCCACTGAAAATGTCCGCATCCGCGAGGTAACACGGGAGCGGGATGAATTGGAACTGCTCTTCGACATAGCCCGGACCTTCGACAAGCATGTGGAGCTTAGAGCCGCCCTGGGACCGCTGTTGAGCCTCCTGGAAAGCCGGGCGGGGCTGACCTGGGGCGTGGTAACCCTTCTGGACCGGGCTGCGGGGCTTCTCAAAATTGAGGAAGCCTACGGGCTTTCAGCGGAAGAGAAGAGCCGGGGTATCTACCGGCTGGGAGAGGGCCTTGTCGGGCGGGTCTTTGAGTCGGGGATCGCCATACTGGTCCCGGATCTGTCCCGGGAAATCCAGTTTTTGAACCGGTCGCGGATACGGACGAGGGAAGACCTTGAGGGTTTGTCCTATTATTGCGTGCCTATATGGTCGGGCGGAGGGGTGATAGGAACCCTCAGCGCCGAGCGGCGTATTCAGGACCAGGACATACCCGGACGTATGGCCCGGGATAAGGCGTTTTTAGAGAAGGTTTCCTCGATAATAGCCGATTCCGCGAAACTCAGGGAACGAATCCTGGAGGAACGGTTCAGGTTCCGCCGCGATCAGGATACTGAGGATAAACGCCCGGTACTAACGGGGCAGGGAGGGCGGATACGCCCGGAAAGCCCCCTCATTGGTACGGGGAACGCAATGCGGAGGGTCTACGAGATGATTGCCCAGGTAGCCCCCAGCGACGCGACGGTACTCATCACCGGGGAAAGCGGGACCGGGAAAGAACTCGCGGCGGCGGAGGTGCACCGGCTTTCAAAACGGACCGGCCATCCCCTGGTCACGGTGAATTGCGCCGCCCTGCCGGAATCCATCATCGAAAGCGAACTCTTCGGCCATGAAAAAGGGGCTTTCACCGGGGCGTACAGCCAGCGGAAGGGGCGGTTTGAGATTGCCAACAAAGGAACCGTCTTCCTGGATGAGATAGGGGAACTACCCGCCCAAATCCAGGTTAAGCTCCTCAGAGTGCTTCAAGAACGGGAACTGGAGCGGGTCGGCGGGGGCGCCACGATCAAGGTGGATGTACGCCTGGTAGCCGCTACCAACCGCAACCTGGACGAAGAGGTCGCGGCGGGCCGCTTTCGGGAAGATCTCTATTACCGGCTCAACGTGTTTCCCGTCCACATGCCGCCTCTGCGGGAGCGGAAAAGCGATATCATGCTTTTGGCTGACTATTTTACCGAAAAATACGCTGAAAAAAACGGCAAGCTCATCAAACGCATCTCCACTCCGGCCATAGACCTTCTCTCGAGTTATTCCTGGCCGGGAAACGTCCGGGAACTGGAGAACTGCATTGAGCGGGCGGTGATTCTTTCCACCGATATGGTGATTCATTCCTATAACCTGCCCCCAAGCCTGCAAAGCGCGAGTTCTACCCACACAGAGCCTATCAGCACCCTGGAGGCGGCCCTTTCCCGATTGGAGAAGGAGCTTATTGTGGAGGCCCTTAAACTCAGCGGCGGCAATGCGGCCGCCGCCGCCCGGCGTTTGGGGATCACTGAGCGGAAAATGGGGCTGCGGGTTCATCATTACGGGATAAACTGGCGGCTTTATAGAACTACCATTATGTAGGAACCATTTTACGGCGATACATTTAGGTTGGTTTTAGTTTGATGAAACGGAATGTTTTACTTGGCACAAATCCTGCTAAGTATACGCGGAGAGGCGGCTTTTATTAGGAGGATGAACGCGCGAAAAGCGGCAGCCGTCTTTTATATACCGCGGCGGCAGCGGCGCGTCAGCCTTCTCCGGCGTACGAGCAACGGACTATTCAACCGTCTATCAGTGTGATATACTCTACTCTGAATAATAGAGGCGGTTTCGTTGAACCTTCGGTTCGCCGGCTAAAAGCCGCGGACTTTAGTCCGAAGAAACCGCAAGAGCCAAAGGCTCACGGCTGGTCCAAAACCGCGCCCCCGGCTATGCCGGGAACGTTAGCGCACTGTCAATTAGTTTTGGAACAGCCTCAAATATAGTAAAAATACAATCGTAAATACTGAAAATGGAGATGTTATGGAATACAAATGGGACCAAAGTTTAGAAACGGGACATAGTCAAATCGACGCGCAGCATCGGCAGCTTATCGCGGC
>JAIRSS010000027.1 GCA_031255315.1 Spirochaetaceae bacterium | reverse complement strand
GTAACCCCCGCCATTACCGGCGCGTATTACCGGCGGGACGGGAAATTCCGCACCCGGCTTCCTATGGAGGGCACGTTTTATCGTAAGAAAACAAGCTCATAGACGGTTTACCGTTCCGGCTGTATATGGCGCGGTTCGCCAATCCGAGTAATAAGCCGCCGGTTCCGGCGGCTTTAGGAAGATTCCTTGCGGGAAGGCAATCTTCTGAGCCTGTTCTAAAACTTCAGTTTTGGGACAGACTCAGAAGACAATGGTTACGATAAATACAATCGCATCGTTGTTTTTGGACTTTTTCCATACTGAGAACCGCCGCCACGGTAGAGGAGAATATTGACATACAAGAATGCGACGGAGTATAAACAGGGTAAGGTCCAGTAGCTCAGGGGATAGAGCGGCCGCCTCCTAAGCGGCAGGTCGGCCGTTCGATTCGGCCCTGGATCAGCCGTACTTCCGTATATTACCGTACGTACGTTCAAGGGGCAAAGTGCGCCTGCCACCCGGTCTGGATGCATTGAACATGCGTTATTCCCTAAAACAACAGCAGCCGTAATATCTCCAACAATTTCTCGTTTTGGCGGGTTGCCGCCTTTCCCTTCCCTTCCGATAATAAATATATGCGCGTTTTCTCCCTTATTTTAGTCTTCCTCTTATCGTTTACCCTGTTTGTTGCGGGTCAGGAAGTATTGCGTGGAGAGGTACGGGTCGATCTGGAGCCGGTCTACGCCAGATACATCGAAGAATTCCAGCCTCCGGACGCCGCGTCCGCCCAGAGGGCGGCGCTGGAAGAGGCGGCTATGTTATATTCCGCAATGATTTACGGGTGGTCTTTCGACTACGAAATCGGAGAGAAGGCCCGGGGCATTCCGGAGGTATTCACGCTTGAACCTCTGGGCATTATCCCCTTCGGGGATCCGGGGCTTAAGGCCACCGACGCTGAAATCCGGGAGATGCGGCTCTACCTATGGACCGATTACCAGATGACCGACGCTCAAAAGCGGCGAATGCGGATGTGGCGGACCGGAACAATACGGAACGTTCAGGCGATGGGGAAAGGCCCCCTTGGCGGGCCCATAAAGAAGGAAGACTGGATCGCCATCAAGAAGGCGGCTTTAGAAGATGCCGCACGAGCGGGGGTCAGGGAAATGCTCCGGGGGATGGAACGGAACCGGCCCAAAGAAGCCCGGGGCTATATTGCCCTGGCGGAATTCCCTTTTTATTGGATAGATTCGGGCTACTGGACGGTGAGCGCCCGGTTCCGGGTTGAACTCACCGCCCTACAGCCCTTTGCGGCGTATTAACGGGTTTCAGCAGGATTATTCCACTAAAACTCTAAAAGCACACCGCCGCCCCGTGTGGATGCGCACACTGACTCTACCGGTTACTCTTTCTTTGCCGGGGCCTTGGTGTAGTCCATATAAAGAAACCGTTTAATCTTTTGCTGGGCATTCTTTTCAAACGACTCTTTTCTTATGGTAAAATCGGTGATCTTCTTGTAGCCAACCAGGGAACGGTTAACCCGCTCGATCTCCTTCTTGATCAGTTCGCGGATAAAGCCGTCGCTCAAATCTTTTCCGGGATAGTCAATCGCAAGGTTTTCGTAGTGGGGGACCGCTACCGCGAAGATCCGCTCACCCCCAAATTCAGCTTCCTTCCGGCCAACAACGATGATTTCCCCTACTACCCGGGACCCGTCGAAATGAACTTCGATCTCTTCGGGATAGACGTTCTTACCGCCGGAACTAACAATGAGGTTCTTTTTCCGGCCATTGATGAAAACAAAACCCAGGTCGTCAATGTACCCCAGATCGCCGGTCAGCAGGTATCCGTCCTCGGTAAAGACCTCCGCCGTGGCATCGGGGTTTTCCCAGTAACCTACCATAAGGGAAGGGGATTTCGCCGCGATTTCGCCGATGCCTTCTTCATTCTTATCAATAATTTTAACATCGGTGTATTTGACCCGGAGGCCCACGGAATAGTTGTTCTTGTGCCAGGGAGTGCTTACGCTGATGAGGGGGCTGTTTTCGCTCATACCGTAGCCTTGAACGATGTTAAACCCCAAAGAATCGAAAAAATCCGCCGTTTGAGGACTCAACGGCCCGCCGCCGGCGACCATCATCCGGATCGAAGCAAGACTCGCCTTTTTCCGGATGAACATGAAAAACTTCTGACCGAATTGGAAGTCCCCTTTTTTGGCCCTCTCCAAAGCGATCTTACGGAAAATATTGAGTACCGCTTTCACAATGCCGGGGAGCTTCTGGTACCCCTGATCTATGGCCGCCTTCACTTTGTCGTACAGGAGGGGAACCGCTATGAGAAAGGTTCCGCCGGCGTCCCGAATGTCGTCAATGACGACCTTCCCAACCAGCTTTTCCACGATAATGGTAGCCGCCCCTATGGACAGGGGGGCTATGAAGGAACAGGTAGTCGGATAGGTATGATGCAAGGGAAGAACATTGATAAACACATCATCTTCATAGGCTCTAAGAGAAATAATGGCGGCGCTGGCGTTGGCAATAATCCCCTTGTGGTGCAAGGTTACGCCTTTGGCAAAGCCGGTGGTTCCAGAGGTAAATACGATAGAAACCGGATCATGGGCGTCAATATCCGAGACAAGGGGCAGCTTTTGATCCCCCGCATCCAGGCCGAAGGAGGAAAACCCGGGCTTCCCGTTATCAGTGATACAGGATCGGACTTTCAGGGAAATATCCTGGTTAGGACCGGCCGCACCCAACGAGTCGGCAAATTCCTGCTTCCGGGCGGAATAAAAGAACCCTTTGGCCCGGGTAAGCTTCAAGATGTTGGCGCATTCCTGTTCCGAGACCAGGAAGTCAACCGGCACGATAATTGCCCCGGCGATAGCGCTTCCGAGCCAGACCGCCATCCACTCAGGCCGGTTCTCAGCCCAGAGGACAACCCGGTCGCCCTTGGTAAGCCCCGCAGCTAAAAGCCCCCGGGCGATGCGTTTGCATTCCTCGGCCAGCTTGTTGTACGTCCAAACAGAAAAATCTTTTTGCTTTCCGGAGCGATAATAAATAGCGGTCTTGTTTCCCCATCTTTGCCGCCCCTCTTCAACCCACGCGATAAAATTCGGAGAAGGCAAATCCGGCCAATCGGCTATATAATCTTTAAATTCCAGCATAAATACAGGCTAAACATTTTTTCTGTTTTTGTCGAGATACTTTATCACGATCCCGTCTGAATTGAGGACATCCCAAGGAGGATACGGCGGGTCCTTTACGTTTCCTTATCCTGTTTTGACCGCCCGCGCTGCTTTGCCGGCGGCGTTTTTCCAGAGGACCGGGGTTTGGCTTTGGCCTCAGGTACAGCTTCTTCCGGGGCGGCGGAGCCGGAATGCCGGTTCAGACTGTTCTTAAGGTTCCGGTCAAACTGGCGCATACGGTACAAGGCATAAACTTCTTTCCCGTAACCTGACAGTTCCCAACTCCCTTTGCTTTTCGTACCCGTATAGTGTACCAGTTTGAGCAGGTGAAAATCAGTCATGATCTTCTTTATCGTATTGGAGGGAGTAGGAAAATCTTTCCGAACCGTTCTGGCCAAATCAGGGTTCAGGATGCTGCCCAGGAAGCGGGAAAGCTGCTCCGTGGTTTTACCCAGGTACAATTCAGGCGTCAGAAGGTGGAACAGCCTGAGATACCTGCATTTGATGGTGTTTTCCCAGGTTTCTCCCGGGTTATAAAAGAAACTGAGGCTGATCCGGTAACCCGCAAGTATACTCAACGTGTGTTTCATCCTGGACTTCCATGGTCCCTCCGTACCATCCCGAACCGCGATCTGCCGTTTCATATCTTCATTTTCCGCAATGAGCCGGCTCATTATATTGGCCGCCGGCGGTCCGCCCAGGGAATCCCCCACCGTCCAGCCGTTCCGGGGGTTCATGAACATCTCCCGAACCAGAAATTCCCCGGCTTTCTGCGTTAGATCCTGGCCGTTCATCCAAAATATATGAGGATGGGTTTGCAGTTGCCGCTTGAAATCATCCAAAGCGCGGACCAGAGCGGGGTCCGTCTCCCGTTTTGAGTCCTTCCACCGGGCCTTCTCTCCTATCAACAGGCCGAATACCGGGATGCCCATCTTTACCGCACAGGCGTACTCGATCTCCGTCTCCGAAATTCCCTCGGCCAGCGTCCCGTACTTGTGAGCCGCCAAAGACAAGAAATAGTCGCAGTCCCCGATAAGCCGCTTAATAAGCCTTCTATCGTTTTCGTTTGTTATATCAAATCCATCCGGGCAGACCGGAATGTGCCCCATCTCCCAAATCAAACGGGTCAAACCAGTCCGTTCATTTTTCAGATCATCCTGCGTCGAACTAATAAAGACATGATATTTTCGTACCATCGGGTTCTCCTCTTTGGTTTTCCAATTTGTAAGTATACCGCCGCCGTCAACAGCCCCGTGAAAAGTGTGGACGAGGATACCAATATGCCGTATAGTACCCCTATGATTGGATTCCTGCTAAAAAAAACCTTCTTTGATCTTTGGGATAACCTGTTCCGGATAGCCCTGGTGAACCTGGGCTTTATCGCCTCCGTCTCGCTTCCTGTTTTTGTGCCCCCGCTCCTAGAATCCGTCCCTGTCCTTTCGCTTGTTGTTTTTTTTATCGGTATACTGTGGTGTTTTGTTTATCTGGTTACAGCCGCCGTCTCCATGAAATCGATCTCCGACTACGGTTCCTTTGGTTTCGGTGATTTTTTCAGGAACATGAAAGCGGCTTGGCCGGCGGGCGTCGCTGGAGGAGTTTTGGTTTTCATCCTTATTCTGCTGACCGTTAGGGTGATACCCTTCTATCTTGGGATGGAGGCTATGCCGGTGCTGGGGTTATTCCTTGCGGCGGTCATCTTTTGGACCCTGGTAATCGGCGTCTTGTCGTTACAGTTTTTCCCCGCCGTCCGGGCCCGGCTGGATACTAAAACCGTGAAGATCGTCAAAAAATGCTTCCTTATTTTTTTTGATAATTCCGGTTTCTGTATCTTCTCATTTATTCTCCTGGTAATTTTTCTTCTCCTTTCGGCTTTTCTGGCGTTCTTGTTTCCGGGGCCCGCGGGGATCCTGCTCTTCCTGGATGAAGGTCTCAGGCTTAGGCTGCTCAAATACGATTGGCTTGAGGCGAACCCTGGTGAAAACCGCCGCAAAATCCCCTGGGATGTCCTGCTTATTGATGAACGGGAAAAAACCGGGACCCGGTCGCTGCGCAATTTTATCTTTCCCTGGAAGGATTAACCGTTGCGTACGCGCCGTATTTTGGGGAAGCAACCGCCTTTTCCTCGGTGAGGCCGGTGGTTTGTTGCGCTTCCCGCGTGAAATCCCAAAAAACCGCCGATCAGGCGATTTTTTACCCTGCAAACTCCACCGGACCGAAAGTCCGCAGCAGGCCGGATAATCGAAATTTTTGCGTTACTGTTGACGCAAAAATCCACACGTGCAACAGGCTGCCGGACTTATTATTATAACGTGAGGCTGTTCCAAAACCCTGTGCGTTAGCGCACGGTCAATTAGTTTCAGCCTGTATCATTGCGGGGAGGGACGCGGGCTGGGTGGGGGGCAATCCAGACGAGCGGTTGCTTCACTGGATTGCTTCGTTTCGCCCGCGTGACGGAATTGAACATGAGTTTTTTCCCATCGAACTCACGTTATTATACGGCGTGAATCTGTTCAGAGCGTTATCAGCCTATAGTTTCTTTTGTATGTTTAATTGTGCCGTCAAACTCAGGTTGTTTAAGTATCGGCGCCGGTATTTTTTAGGACCATCCATGGTTACAGAAAAAGAAAAAAGGCTGTATTCTAGTAAAACCGAAATAAAGTGCATATTTTCGTAACTATCTTTTACTTTTTTTTGAAATATACTAGGATAAAGAGTCTTTCCTAAAACTGAAATTTTGGGAATGGCCTCTTGAAATCCGCGGTTTCGTACGGCTAAAAGCCGGAGAAACTGCGAGAGCTTGTCCCAAAAACCGGTGCGCCGGTACGCGCCGGTTTTTGGGACAAACTCTAGCCATTTCAAATAAAAGTAACGTAAAAAGGGGGCGTTTCTCCATGAGGATTACCAATCGAGGCCGTTATGCGCTCCGGGCTTCTCTTGCGATGGCCATGCTGGGCAAGGATGGAGGTCCTGTTTCGATTAGCAGTCTCTCGGAGCGGGAAAATATTTCATCGGTTTTTTTGGAGCAAATTTTTTTCAAACTGCGTAAAGCAGGGATCGTTTCTTCTGTCCGCGGTCCTGGAGGCGGGTTTTGTTTCGCACGGCCCCTGGAAAGGCTGACCGTTAAGGATATTCTGGATGCCGCAGGGGAAGACCTCACGTTAACTCTCTGCGATAAACGAAAAAACAAAGAGGAATGTGATAGGATAGGCTACTGCCTAAGTCACGCAGTATGGCAAAATGTAACCGATCTGGTCAACAACTATTTTAAGAGTATAACATTGGCTTCCATTCTTGAAAGAGACAGCTTTAACAGAGATAATTTTGAAAGTAGTGTTATAGTGAATGAGATCGAAGGAGAAACCTATTGATGAAACAGGTACGTGATCGGGAAGCATATCAAAAAGTTACCGATGCGTTTCGCAGGCGGCGAAACGGGGCGACTATAGCGGATATTATCGCCAAAACCGCCCTCCCTCTCCGAACTGTCCAGGAACTGGTTCCTATTGCGGCAGATGAGTATTCCGCCCGCCTGGAAGTAACCGAATCAGGAGAAATCCTGTACTCGTTCCCCCGCGGTTTTGTAAGCAAATATCGCGGATTCAGGGCAGGGTTGCGGCGAGTTGCGGAAAAAATACAAAAGGGGATTAAAATCGCCGCTTCCTGGGTCTTCAAGGTATGGATCATGCTGATGCTGGTAGGGTATTTTGTCTTCTTTATGCTTATCGCCTTGGCGGCTCTCATGTTATCTATGGCGGCAAGTTCCAACTCGGATAATCGTTCTTCCCGCCGGGGGGGGGAGGGGATAGGCGGACTTTATCTGGCCTCCAGGGTCTTTAATTTGATAATTCATATTTGGTTCTATTCAGAACTTTTTAAACCTGCAAACTCCTACTCCCGTGGATGGAACTCCGCCTCGCCTGCCCGTCCCAAGAGCCGTCCTCTGCACAAAGCGATTTTTTCTTTCGTTTTTGGTGATGGAGACCCTAACGCGGATTGGCCGGCCAGGGAAAAACAGGCGGTGATCGCCTATATTCAGGCTAACCGGGGAGTTATCTCCGTGCCCGAGCTGATGTCCCTGACGGGGCTTCCGCCGGATATGGCGGAAGAACGGATCACCGCCTACTGCGCTGAATTTGGGGGGCTTCCCGAAGCCACCGAAGACGGAACCGTGGTTTATCGCTTTGACAGCCTGCTCCTGAGGGCGGATACTCAAAACCGTTCCTTCCCGGGATTATCCGGTCCTATCAAACGGCTTAAGTCGTTTTCGGCGAATAAAAAGAAAATGAACGTCTGGTTCAGCCTGATCAACGGGGTAAATCTTGTCTTCGGATCATACTTCCTTTATAACGCTCTGAACACCGGCGCTATCCTGACCCAGGCGGATTTCAACGCCAGTTCCTATCTGTACGGCGTTCTTTACGTGCTCCTTTCCTCGATTATTGTTAATCCCCTTCCATTTATTGTCTTCGTTCTTGGCGTGATCCCCCTGATCTTTTCACTGCTTTTCTGGCTCATCCCCGGCCTCCGTTTTGTTCAGAATAAGCGGAATAATGAAGATATTACGCTGGAAAATTTTAGAAAAAGCGGGTACAGCCGTATCTGGGACCTTCCTCTCGCGGTTAAACCCCAGGAAATCATTCCGCAGGCCAAAGAATGCCAACCCCGAAACCTTGCCGCCGCCCAGGACCGGATCATCAAAGAATTCGGCGCGTATGCCAACCCCGATGTCTCTCTGGACGAAACGGGAAAGCCGGTTTACTCCTTTGGGGAGTTGAACCGGGAAAAAGCCGCCCTGGTGAAATACCGCGCAGGAATTTCCCCGGGAGCGTCGGATCTGGGGAGAATCGTGTTCGACAGCGGAACAGAGTAAACGTGGAATTTGAACCCGGCGGAAGAAGTCCGACGAATCCGGTTGTAATACGCCTCAAAAGACATAAACGCCGAGTTCCTTACCTCCCCCGCAGTGTGCTTGCCGCCCACCGTTTCCAGTTCCCTCTTCAGCGTCTTGAAACATGATTTGGCACACCCAAAGGCGTGAAAATACGGGCGGCGGCGTTTCGGCTTAAAAGCACGGAAAGGATACCTAAAAAAGCCGCGTTTTCACCACAACCACAAGTCGAACTGTTGAGAGGGAGGCGGAATGGGAACAAGCCGCCGCCGTCCCTGTCCCTTAACTTCTTGACAGTGTAAGGCTTCCCCTCCCCCCTGCCCTGCTTTGTAGACAGATTGTCGCGAGACGCGGAACGCGGCGTGCGGGGGTTCACCCCTGCGTAACCGGCCTATTCGATAATCCGCTTGTACGTCCAGAAAGTCCGGTATATTCGCGTCCTGATGCGATCTCTTGTGGTTTTCAAAAAAATGATATAATATCATAACCGAAATGAAAGATTTCCGAAGGGGAAACGTGCGTGACTGGTGAGCTTAACGAAAGGGAACGGATCATTCTTGACCGGCTTGCGGAGAAAGGTTCCGTGGCGGTACAGGACCTGGCGCGGGACCTGGGGTTGTCGGAAGTAACCATCAGAGCCGGCCTGCGGACCCTGGAGGAGAAAGGCTGGCTGAACCGGACCCGGGGGGGCGCGGCGGCGGCCATGCACCGGGACATCCTGGAGCGCCAAAGGAAGTTCCCGGACGAAAAGAACGCTATCGCCCGGCGGGCCGCGGACCTGGTTCGGGACGGGGACGTGATCATGATAGAAGCCGGAACCACCACCGCCCTGATCGCCCGGTATCTCACAGGGAAAAAGGACGTTCACATCGTAACGAACTCCACCCTCGTTTTTGCCTACGCCCGGATGAACCCCCTCTTGCAGATCACCATGACCGGGGGCGAATTCCGCCGTCCCACAGAATCCCTGGTGGGCCCCATAGCCCTGGAGACCATAAACCGCCTTAACGTGCGACTGGCCTTTGTGGGCACCGACGGCTTTACCTTGGAACGGGGCATGACCACCCACCTTATGGAAGGGGCGGAAATCGTCAAGGCCATGAAAGCCCACGCGGAAACCACGGTTCTGGCGGCGGATTCCAGTAAATACGGGCGCATAGGCTTTTCCGGGGTTCTCCCCCTTCAGGCTGTGAATCTCATCATCACCGACGCGAACCTGGAAGACGGCGCGTTCCGGCGCCTGCGGGACGCGGGAATCATGGTGGAGCGTCCGCCCGGCGGCGGGGACAAACGGTAGTTTGAATAGTATAGAGAAGTCTGAATCGCGTATTCAGGTTTCTATCAATGATAGTGAGGTACGATATGGCGTATGTGCTGATTATGCCCCGGCAGGGGAACACGGTGGAATCCTGTGTTATTAACGAATGGAAGGCGGCGGAAGGAGACGAGGTACGCGCCGATTCCGTTGTCTGTGTGGTGGAGACCGATAAAGCCACTTTTGAAGTTCCCGCCGGGGAAACGGGGCAGGTTCTGAAGCTGCTCTACCCCGCGGGAGAAGACGTTCCGGTACTTAAGCCTATCGCGGTAATAGGCCGGCCCGGAGAGGATTGGGCGGCGGTCCTGGGGCCGGATGGAACGGGAGGCGGGGCGGTTTCACCAGGCCCCGGAGGTCCGCCGGTCCCGGCTGTTGCGGAGGGCGGCGGCGCGGCGGCATCCGTTCAGGCGGCGGGTGGGCGCGTCCCGGCGTCGCCCAGAGCGCGGAACCTCGCCGCGAAAGAGGGGCTGTCCCTGGCGGGGCTTACCGGTACGGGGCCGGGGGGCCGCGTCATAGAGCGTGACGCGGCGGCGGCTTTGGAGAACCGCCCGCTCCTGACGGCGGCGGCCCGGGCTGACTTGGCCGCGGGGGGCGGAACGGTTTCAGGCGCTCAGAGGTCCGGGCTGGGAGGCCGGATCACGGCGGGCGATCTTGCAGCCCGCGGCGCGGCTCCCGTTCAGGCGGAGATTCCGGCGGGCGTCCCTCCCGCGGCGGACCGGGGAGGCGGGGCGGTTACCGAAACCCCGATCACGGGGATACGCAAGATCATCGCCGACCGTATGTACGCTTCCCTGGCGGAAAGCGCCCAGTTCACCTTGAACGCCGGCGCTTCAGCCCGGCGAATGCAGGAACTGCGGACCCGGATGAAGGCCGGCCCCGCCTATGCCGGGACCGGAGGAGAACCGGCGCTGTCCCGCGTTACGGTCAACGACCTCATTCTTTTCGCGGTTTCCCGTATGCTTCCCCGGTTCCCCTTCATGAACGCCCACAAAACCGGAGACATCCTGCGAACCTTTGAGCGGGTGCATTTGGGAGTGGCGGTGGATACGCCCCGGGGGCTCATGGTGCCGGTCATCAGGAACGCGGACCTCCTCAGTCTGCCGCAAATTTCGGCGGAGGCGAAACGCCTTGCGTCCGCCTGTCAGAACGGCGGCGTAAAGCCCGAAGAACTCACCGGGTCTACTTTCACCGTGACGAACCTGGGGAGCCTTGGGGTAACGGGCTTTACCCCCGTACTCAACGCGCCGGAAGTGGGCATACTCGGCGTCTGCGCCATAGAGATGCAGCCGGTCCCCGGGGCGGCGGACAACGGGGACGCGGATTGCTGCGGGATCAGCTTTGAACCCCGTATAGGATTCAGCCTGACTATCAATCATCAGGTGGTGGACGGCGCGCCGGCGGCCCGGTTCCTCAAGGCCCTGGGCCTGGCGGTTGCTGATATAGACCTTCTTCTGGCGGAAGGTTGAAATCCAATGGAGGCGGTAATGTACGATACGATAATCATAGGCGGCGGGCCGGGCGGCTATCTTGCGGCGGAACGGCTGGGGCACGCGGGGAAAAAGGTCCTGCTCATAGAAGAACGTTACCTGGGAGGGACCTGCCTTAATGCGGGCTGTATCCCCACCAAGACGCTGCTCAATTCGGCGAAGCAGTACGTCCATGCGAAGGAAGCCGGAAAATTCGGCGTTTTTGTGGAAAAAGCGTCCTTTGACTGGGCGGCTATGCAGAAGTGGAAAGCCGAAGTAGTGGAAAAACTGCGGGGAGGCATAGCGTCCCAAATGAAACGTTTCGGCGTGGAGGCGGTCAGCGGCGCGGGAGAAATTCTGGCGGCCCCCGCCGGGGACAGGCCGGGAAGAGTCCGCGTTTCCCCGGACAGGGACTATGAAGGCCGGACCATCCTGATCTGCGCCGGTTCGGTTCCGGCCCTGCCTCCCATACCGGGAGGGCGGGACAATCCCCAGGTGGTGGATTCTACCGGCCTGCTTGCCATAGAGTCGGTCCCCCGGCGGCTCGCGGTCATCGGCGGCGGGGTCATCGGCGTGGAATTCGCCGGTCTTTTTTCTTCCCTGGGCGCGGAGGTTACGGTCATAGAAATGATGGACGAGATCGTCCCCTTCATGGACAAGGAGCAGGCGCCGCTGCTCCGCCGGGCCATGAGGAACGTTACATTCAAACTGGGATGCAGGGTCGAAAAGATAGACGGCGCGGCGGTTCATTACTCCCGGAAGGGCAAAGCGGAACAGATCGAAGCGGACCTGGTACTCATGGCGGCGGGCCGGCGGCCTGTACTCGTCGGTTGGGGCGCGGAAGCCGCCGGCGTAGACCATACCCCCCGCGGCGTAACCGTAGACGACCGGATGAGGACCAACATCAGCGGAATTTGGGCCGCCGGGGACATAACCGGGAGAAGTTTGCTTGCCCATTCGGCCTATCGAATGGCGGAGGTTGCGGCGGCGGACATTCTTGCCCGGCTGGGTTCCGGGGAATCCCGCGGCCCGTCCGCGCCGGGCGTTCCCAATCGTATGCGGTACAACGCCGTACCCTGGGCGGTTTACGGCCTTACCGAAGCCGCCGGAGTGGGCCTTACCGAACAGGAAGCCGCATCCCGGGGAACCGCCGTCCTTACGGCGTCCCTTCCCATGCGGGTGTCCGGCCGCTTTGCCGCGGAAAACACCTTTGCCGGGCAGGGGGCGGTTAAGGTCATCGCCTGCGCCGGCACCCGGCGGATTTTGGGGGTCCACGCCGTCGGCGCGTACGCTTCGGAATTTATATGGGGCGGCGCGGCCCTCATCGAACAGGAACTGCGGATAGAAGACGTGAAGCAGCTCATCTTCCCCCATCCCACGGTATGCGAACTTATCCGGGACGCGGTATGGGAATTATAGGGGGGCCCGGCTTCACGGGCCGGGTTTCGCCCAATCATCCGGAACGCGCAAGGGATAGAAGTGGAAATCCTTTTGGCGCAGCCAAAAGATTGGAACGGATAGCCCGGTCGCCGCGCAGCGGCGATGCGCCCGTCTCCGTATGGAGATCAAGTACCAATTGAGGTTGTTTCAAAACTGAAGTTTTGGAACAGGCTTAACTACAAGGAGAAACAAAATGCCTAAATCAATCGTGGTAAATCCCGCCGATGTGCGGAAAGCGGGGGTCCTTAAAATCAGGGACATCCCGGTTAATCAATACAAGCCGGACATAAAGAAAGAAACGGGCGTGTATGGCGCGGACCGGCTTAAACGGATATGGTACGACATGGCGGCTATCCGGGCCTTCGAGAACATGCTCAATACCTTTAAGACGCAGGGGGCCTGGAACGGGATCGAGTACAACCACAAGGGGCCGGCTCATCTTTCCATGGGGCAGGAAGCCTCTTCGGTGGGGCAGTGCGTGAACCTTACAGTGGACGATTTTATCTTCGGGAGCCATCGGAGCCACGGAGAGATCCTGGCCAAGTGCTATTCCGCCGTCTGGCAGCTTGACGAGAAAAAACTTGAGGGAATCATGCGGGGCTTTCTGGGGGGCGAAACTCTGGCGGCTGCCGAGACCATCCCCTACCAGGGGGTAAAGGACCTGGCGGAAAACTTTGTCCTCTACGGGACCCTGGCGGAGATATTCGCCCGGAAAGCGGGGTTTAACCGGGGGCTTGGGGGGTCCATGCACGCCTTCTTTACCCCCTTTGGGTCCATGCCCAATAACGCTATCGTGGGAGGCTCCGCGGATATTGCCGCCGGATCGGCCCTGTACAAACGGATCAACAAAAAGCCGGGGATCGTGATCGCCAATATCGGGGACGCTTCCATGGGCTGCGGACCGGTCTGGGAGGCGATGATGCTTTCCGCCATGGATCAGTACCATACCCTGTGGCCCCGGGATGCCGGGGGAGCGCCGCCGATCCTCTTTAACTTTTTTGATAATTTCTACGGCATGGGGGGTCAGACCTCGGGAGAAACCATGGGTTACGGCGTCATGGCCCGGGTGGGCGCCGGGGTCAATCCCGACAATATGCATGCCGAGAGGGTGGATGGTTACAACCCCCTGGCGGTTGCGGAGGCGATCTCCCGGAAAAAGGAACTGCTCCTCGCCGGTAAGGGCCCGGTGCTCCTGGACACCCTGACCTACCGCATATCCGGCCACTCCCCTTCGGACGCTTCCAGTTACCGGAGCCCCGAGGAGGTAAAGCTGTGGCAGGACGCCGACGCCATTGAGGCCTACGGAAACTACCTGGTGGAAAACAAGATCGCCGGCAAGGGCGATCTGGACGCGCTGCGGGAAAAACTCAACGCAAAGCTCCTGGAGGTGGTCCGCCTGGCGGTAAACGACGAGATCTCCCCCCGGCTGGAAGGGCAGTTTATCGAGTCGGTGATGTTCTCCAACAATAAAACGGAAAAACTGGAGGAAGGAACGCCGGACCTGTCCCAGAGCGTCGGGGAAAACCTCCGTGTAAAGGCCCTGGCGGGAAAGGCCCGGTACGGTTTTGACGCCGGGGGAAAACCGGTGTCGAAAAACAAGGCCTTCCAGTACCGGGACGCCCT
>JAIRSS010000025.1 GCA_031255315.1 Spirochaetaceae bacterium | reverse complement strand
CTATAAAGCCGCATATTATATTGACGGATATACGAATGCCCGTAATGGACGGCATTGAACTTTCATATAAGATCCGGGAGAAGCTGCCCGGTTGCAGGATTATCATCATGAGCGGATATGATGAATTTGAATATGCCAGAAAGCTGATGCATATCGGCATAACCGAATACCTGTTAAAGCCGGTGATCGAAGAAAAACTTGTCGAGTCCATTGTAAAACTAACCGGGGAGATCGAATATGAAGAACGGCAGAAATTTTATGAAAAGTATCTTAGTAATTTACTTGTAGAAAATCTTCCTCTCTTAAAATCGGAATTCATGCAGAAATTGCTGTGCCGTTCTTTCCCGAATAACAACGACATTCTTAACCGGGCAAAGGTTTTAAATCTGCCTTTGGCTTCTGAAAACGGTGAATTTGTGATTATCGCCGCCGCACTGGACGGATACAGCATATACGAGGAAAGAACAATGCCGGACAAATATGAATCCGCGAAGGCGTTGGCTGCACATAGTATCGAGGAATGTCTTAATAAATATGCCGCCGGGTTTGCGGGTTATAGTAACCTCGAATATATTACGTGCCTTGTCTGTACAAAGAAGGATGCTGATTTAAGCCTGGAATTGATCTGTGATGATTTTGTTCATACCCTCAGGGAACGGTATGGTATTTCTATTCTCGCGGGGTACGGGCAGCCGGTTCGGGATCTTATGAGCATACAACAATCTTACGACTCGGCGGTAGATGCGCTGCGCGGTAAACTTCATCAGGGAAAACGCAGTTTTGTTAAGATCGTACTTAAATATGTTGAGGAGAACTATGACGGGGATGTCAGCCTGAGTGAGGCCGCCAAGGTTGCCTTTATCACTCCCAACTATTTAAGCAGGATATTCAAAGAAGAGATGAATATCAATTTTACCGACTGGCTTAATCATCTGCGGGTTGGCAAGGCAAAGGATCTGCTTACGCGGACTAATCTTAAAACATACGAGGTTGCGGAAAAGGTCGGTTATAGGGATTACAAATATTTTTCAATGGTTTTTAAGAAACTAACAGGCAGATCGCCGAAGGAATTTCAGCAAGGTTCCGGGAATCTGTCGTAGCTGTCCGCCGCGTTCCCACCCGGACCGAAAACGCCGAAGAGCGTTGGCCTCATATCGGCGGCCGTCCGGTTCCGGCGGAAGTCTTCCAGCGCCTGCTTCCGCGCCTTCTTGTCCATATCGCCGTAAAGAGCGCCCGGGGTTCCCGGCGCCTCATCAGAAGCCACGGCGGCAGCCTGTTACTTGTGAATTTTTTGCATATTCATGCAAAAAATCCCGATTAACGGGCGTGCTTTCGTGAAAATCTCATGAACTTGGTAAATAACGGTCCCTTCCCGCTCCTCACCATCGCCCTTCCTCAACAACCCCGTCAGAATGTGCCACCCTTGTTCTTTTCTTCGGCTGCCGTTGTGATTCGTAGTGAAAGGTTTCATACCCAAGAGCCCGCTTACGCGGGGGAACTTTAGGGCGTTATTGGGGTATGAAACCCTGAGTCTAACCGCCACTAGAGAACAACATACCTAAGAACCCGCTCACCAGTTCGCGGGGGAGCTTCAAGGCGAGGTTGTTGATTCGTAGCGAAGGGTTTCATACCCAGGAACCCGCTTACGCGGGGGAGCTTGGCAACCCGAATGGGTTGCTGAGGCGAGGTATGTTGATTGCCCGGCCCGTGCAGACCGGTAACAGGGCCGTTATAGTACTTCCACTTGTAAAATATAAATAGATATGATAACATAGATAATTATGGCATATGAAGAAAGATTTAGACGGCGTATAATAGCCTATAAAGATTCCGGGCATACGTTTGCCCAGGTTTATGAGGCTTTTGGGGTCACTCCGCGAAGCTATTATACATGGAAAGCGGAACTCAGAGAAAAAGGAAAATTTGAGAATCGTTATCCAAAAACCCGTAAAGGGAAAACAGACACGGAAAGGCTTAGAGAACTGGTAGAAAAACATCCTGACTGGTACTTGAGGGAATTTGCGGAGGAATCCGGCGTCTGCCTTCAAGCCATACATAAAATGTTTAAAAAACTCGGCATTACCCGTAAAAAAAACTTTCACCTATTCGGAAAAAAGTGAAGAAAAACGTGGGGACTACTTAAATAACATTGGGCAAATACCGGGAGGCAGTTAGCTCCTATGTGTTATCAGGGGACAATGAACGGAACCGGTTTTGAAAATTGGTTTGAAAACAGTCTTTTGAAATCCGTTGGAAAAGGAAAAACGATAATTGTGGACAGGGCAGGTTTTCACAGGAAGAAACAACTTGAAGAAATATGTGAGAAACAGGGAGTATGTTTATTCGTAGCGAAGGGTTTCATACCTAAGAGCCCGCTCACCATTCGCGGGGGAGCTTTAGGGCGTTCTTAGGGTATTAAACCCTGAGTCTAACCACCTTTCGAGAACAACATACCTAAGAACCCGCTCACCAGTTCGTGGGGGAGCTTGGCAACCCGAATGGGTTGCTTAGGCGAGGTTGTTGATTCCCCGCTCCCTCAGAATGTTGTTTACCGCGCTTTTGCTTATGCCGACCTGTTTGGCAAGACTTCTCACACTCCAATGGGCAGCATTTTTCGGCTTCTCGTTGCAGGCGATGGTACAGAGCTTATTCTTCGTTTCCACGCCGACCAGCGTTTTCCCGGGTTTTCGGGTCTTTTCAGCAGGGATTCCAACCCGTTTGAATTGAACCGTTTTATATACCGGATAACCGATGAAAGGCTGACGGACAGAAAATCGGATATGCTTTCCAGGGTTTTGCCGTCCGCCCGATTGAGTATCACCAGCAATCGTATGGCTGCCTTTGAGGGAAGTTTACTCGAATCCACTAGTTCTTTCAGGACGGCCGGTTCTTCCCCGGTGATATTTGGTTTTGTTTCCGTTTTCATACATAAAAACATAATACAAAAATACTGTTATGTCAATATGTTTTGGATAGAACACTAGGATGGCGCCAGGGGCTGGTGGGAAAGCAGAAATCTGCCGATAATAGAAAATCATGAGGATATTTCAAAGTATCAAACCCGTTTCCAGGTACAAACGGCGGTACGCCGCCGTCCTGCTGGGGGGATTTTTTATTCTTTTTAGGACCCCCGCCTGGTGCGTTGATGTACCTTCCGCGAAAATACAAGACGACTCTTCTCTCAGAATATCCCTGATGCAGTCGTGGTTCACAGAAGCCCCTGCTAAGGCGCTGGCCAGCCGGCCCTTTATCTACACCCTGCCGGGAGGAGGGCGTATCCAGGTACGGGCGGAGGACGGAGGGCGGGAAGTGGGGATCGTCCTTGCCCGGGAACTGAACGGAGCGTTCCCTGGATGGGCCCAGGGATCATGGATTCTTACCAGGGCGAAGGAGAACGGCGTGGCTGTCAAGATCCGGGTATTCCTTCGCAGCGATCCCTATACGTATGTGCAGTTTCAGCCTATGGGGAACGATAAGAGCCAAATAGACGTGGTGCTTTACGACGCCTATATAGTCCGTTCCCTGCCCGTTCCCGTTCCCTTTGACCGCCTCCTGGTGCTTCCCGTAGAAGATGCCTTGTCCCTGGCGGGGAAGAGTTTTCCCCGCCGGTATTTCGACCCCTACCCGGAGGATTACCGGGACGTCAGGACCCTGATTGCGGCAATCCGGGATCGCCTTCCCGGCCTTTCCTTCCAGGACGACGGCGCGCTGGATGATCGGGGACGGTATGTATACATCGAAACCCTCGAAGAACAGACCGGAGACAGGGGCCTCAACTGTTCCGGTTTCGCTAAATGGGTAGTCGACGGCATACTCAGGCCCATTACCGGGAGTTCCCTCCCCATAGCTCCCCTGAAAGCGGCCTTTGGAGAACGGGGTTCGCCGTTCACCGGCCCCTATGAGGCCAGCCGGGCGCCTTTTTTCGGCCTTGACTGGACCCGAAATCTGGCCTCCCGCGCCAATTCCGTCCTTCGTTCTCCCGGTTACGGCGTCCTTGAGGAGATTGAAGTGCGGAACGCCCCCTTTAATTCGATAATCCGCCGGGAACGGGAAGGCGGCGTCCTTCGTTCCTTTCCCGGATTCCTCTTGAACGCGGGGTTCAGTTTTGAGGGCGTTCATCCCCTGCTCTACACCTTAGCCATTGACGAGCCGGGACGGATATATCTTGCTTCTATTAATAATGAAGTAAACCCCGCCCCCCGTATGCGCCAGCACTTTCATGTGGCCGTACTGGTCCCGTATTTCAACGAAAACGGCAATTTTCAGGTCGCCCTGTTTGAAAGCGCCGAGGAGACGTCTTTTTCCCAGTTCAAAAACCGGTATCCCGGTCATTGCGTCAACCTGGTGCGCATTCCGGTAGAAGGAAACTTTGACCCGGAAAGCTAGGATGCCGGTAGGCTGCTGAGACTAAACGGCAGGAATACGGTCCGTAGATTACCCAGATTACCACAGATTTTTCATATCAAACGCGGTTCATAATCGGTGAAATCCGCGGACCCTCGCCGCCGGAAAAGGTAGACACCCGGCGGCTTTTTGGCGTAAACCATACCAATATACAAGAAGGAGAACGCGCCATGGCCTACCAATACCCATTCAGCGCCGGACTTGCGCCGCTCACCGGAACGGCGACAAGGGATATTTTCAAACTATTAACCAGGCCGGAGATTATTTCTTTCGCCGGGGGATTGCCGGCGGGGGACTGCCTGCCGGTCGAAGCCGTCCGGGAGATCACCGCCGAAATCTTTGCCAGCCCCGCGGAAAGCGCCGCGTGCCTGCAATACGGCGCTACCGAAGGCTATCCCGGCCTGCGGGAACTGATCATCCCGCTGGTGGAAGACCTCGGCATTACCGGCGTCGGTGTGGACAACGTACTTATGGTTTCAGGCGGCGGCCAGGGGCTGGATCTCCTGTGTAAGGCGTTTTGTAACCCCGGCGACGCCGTGCTGGTAGAGGACCCTACGTTCCTGGGCTTCCTTCCCACCGCCCAATCCTATTCAGCCCGGACCATCGGCGTCCGTCCCGGACCGGAGGGCCTTGACCTGGAAGACCTGGAGGGGAAGCTGAAAGCATACCGCCCCAAACTGGTGTACTGCATCCCCAACTTTTCCAATCCAACCGGAAAGACGTATTCCGCCGCAAACCGGGAAGCCGTCGCCGGATTGGCGGAAAAATACGACGCGGTCCTCATTGAGGACGATCCCTACGGCCGCCTGCGGTTTGCCGGGGAATCCATCCCCCCTATGAAGACTTTTGACCGGGCGGACCGGACGGCCTATGTTTCAAGTTTTTCCAAGACCGTTTCTCCGGGACTCAGGCTGGGATTCGTCATCGCCCACAAGGACCTCATCAGAAAGCTGGCCATCGGCAAACAGGGAGCGGACCTGCACAGCAGCAACCTGACCCAACTCATCATCAAAAAGTACCTGGAAAAGGGGTATTTCTTTCCCAATGTGGAAAAGAGCCTCCCCATCTACCGGAAGCGGCGCAACGCCATGATCGACGCCCTGGACCGGTATATGCCGGAGGAGTTTATCCACACCAACCCTGAGGGGGGCCTGTTCATTTGGGGCGAATTCGCCGCCCCCATAAATACCGCCGGGGTTTTCCAGAACGCCATCGCCCGGAACGTGGCCTATATTCCGGGGAACGTGTTTTTCGCCGCGAACCCCCCGGTCAATACCATCAGGCTGAACTACTCCAACGAGGACCCGGAACGGATAGAAGCGGGCGTGCGGACGCTGGGCGAGGTCTTTAAGGCGGAGATAGCCCGTTCCCGGTGAAGAAACCGCGCCGGGGGGAGCTTCTTTTTTCCGCGTTCCCATGATAAAATAGCGCCTGCGTACGGTAGTACGGTACTCCAGGCGCGTCTGGAAGGTTCACTGCTCTTGAAATCCTATTCAAAATTCACGGATGTATACCATGATTAAAACGATGACCGCTTTTACCTTTGAAGTTGACGATCCCGCCGTGGCGGCGGCGGAGATTACGGGGCAAATCAATATGCGGAGCCTGCGCAAAAGCTCGTTAGGCATCCTGACCTGTTACACCGATTTTATTGATTCCGGCGTTGTCCGGGCGGTCTGCGCGGCCCTGCCCTTTGACGTAATTGGCATAACCACCGGGGGAACGGCGGTACCCGGCGCGGCGGGCGAATTGATGTTCGGCCTGATGGTGCTCACCAGCGACGACGTTGACTTTGTTACCGGTACGGCTCCCATTGGTGACAAAAAAAACATAGACGGCCCCATCCGCAGGGCCTGCCGGGAAGCCTGGGCGAAACATCCCGGCGCGCCGGCCCTGATGATTCCCTTTGTACCCTATATAAACGATCTGAGCGGCGAAGTCATCGCCCTAAGCCTTGATAAAGCCGCGGAAGGCGTTCCCCTTTTCGGCTCCCTTGCCATAGATTCATCGGCGGACTACAGCCTTAACCGGACCATTTATAACGGGGAGCCCGGTGATAACCGGGTGGTGTTCGCCCTGCTCTACGGCGACGTGCATCCTTCGTTTTTTGTAAGTTCCGTGTCGGAGGATAAAATACAAAAACAGCGGGGAGTCATCACCAAGTCAAAAGAGAATATCCTTATGGAAGTAAACAACATGCCGGTCCTCGACTACCTTCAAAGCATCGGCATTCACCGAAGCGGCGGCGCGTGGGCGGTGTCGCTTTTTCCCTTTGTAATCAACTATAACGACGGCACAAAACCGGTTGTCCGGTCTCTGTATCTTCTGACGAAGGAAGGCTACGCGGCCTGCGGCGGCAACATGCCGGAAAACGCCACCCTGTCGGTAGGCAGTATAGACTACGCCGATATAGTCCGAACCACCAGCGAAACCCTGAACGATATTCTCAAGAAACAAAACAGCGGCGGTTCCTGCCTCCTCATGTTTTCCTGCCTGACCCGTTACTTTGCGCTGGAAGCCCACGCCTCCGCCGAAATGGATACGATTCAGAATACGCTGGCGGATTCCCTGGACTATATCTTCAGCTATTCAGGCGGGGAGATTTGTCCGGCGTATATCGAAAACGGAAGCCTCGTGAACCGTTTTTATAACTGTACGTTTATCGCCTGCCTTTTATAAACAACGCGCATGAAGAGACAGGCATGAACGAAGAAAAAAAATTCCGGTCCGAAGCGGAAGAAATCGCCTATTTGCGCAAAGAAGTAAAGCGCCTTACCCGGGAGGCGAATTTTGCGAAGAGCACCCTGAAACGGATACGGATCGCTTCCACGGCCCGGGAGGGCGTAAACGCCGTTCTCCGGAATGAGCGGATCCGCCAGGATCACACCATGAACCTCATCCTTCAGTACAACCCCGACATCCTCATTGTTTTTGATGAAAAGTCACGCATCCTGTACTGTGCGGATCTGTTTCTCCGGGTTACCGGCATTAAGCACTCCGGGCTGGTGGCGGGACGTCATTTCGCGGATGTGTTTGGCCGGTTTATCCCGCCGGAAAAACTGGAAAAACTGTCCGGGATATTTCAGAACGCCCTCCGCACGGGGGAATTGCAGATACTCGAAGAAAGATTCGATTTCAGCGGCAAAGGGAAAGAACGGGACTATGAAACGCTGGTTACCCCCCTGTTCAACGACGCGGCGGAGACGACCGGGGCTATCATGATCCTCCACGACACCACGGAGATTCAGAATTCCATTAAGCGGGCCGAAGAAGCCAGCAAAGCGAAGTCGAATTTTCTCGCCAACATGAGCCACGAGATACGGACGCCCATCAACGCCGTTATCGGCATGGCCTCTATCGGCAGCGCCAGTCCCGGCATAGAAAAAAAGGATTACTGTCTGGACAGGATCAAGAGCGCTTCCACCCATCTCCTCCATGTTATCAACGATATTCTTGACATGTCCAAGATTGAGGCCGGCAAGTTTGATCTTTCGATAACGGCCTTTGATTTTACGGCCATGCTCACTGGCGTTGTCAATGTATTGAGCCTAGGGATAGAAAAAAAGAAGCTGGCCCTGTCTCTTGCCGTTGATCCGGCGATTCCGCCGGTGATCGTTTCCGATGAACAGCGGCTTGCCCAGGTGATCTCCAATCTCCTCTCCAACGCGATAAAATTCACCCCCGGCGGCGGGCGCGTTACCGTCACCGCGAAGCTGCTGTCCGCGGACGGCGAAGCGGGCGGCGGTTGCGTCATAGAAGTTACCGTCTCCGATACGGGCATAGGCATTTCCCCGGACCAGGAGGCGAAGCTCTTTCATTCGTTTGAACAGGCGGACAACAGCATTTCCCGCAAGTACGGTGGTACGGGGCTGGGGCTGGTAATTTCGAAACGCATAGTAGAACGGATGAATGGCGCCATACGGGTGGAGTCGGAATTAGGGAAAGGGTCGTCCTTCATCGTTACGATTCACGCGGGAAGCGGGGGCGCTCAACCCGAAGCCGGCGAAAGCATTCTAACCTCGGCGGCCGTCCCCCATTGTTTTGACGGCTGTACGATACTGCTTGCCGAAGACGTAGCCATCAACCGGGAGATCGTCCTTTCCATCCTGGAACCCACCGGCGCGTGCGTTGAGCAGGCTGGCAACGGCAAAGAGGCGTTTGAAAAATTCGCCGCCGCGCCGGAAACCTACGATCTTATCTTGATGGATATACAAATGCCCGAAATGGGGGGCTATGAATCGACCCGTCTTATCAGGGCCATGAACACGGAAAAGGCCGCGACAATACCCATAATCGCGATGACGGCAAACGTGTTCACCGAAGACATCGAACACTGCATGAGCGCCGGTATGAACGGCCATCTTGGAAAGCCTCTGGACTTTAACGAATTCTTCAGCGCCCTGCACGCCCACCTGCCCCGGAAAATCCTATAGGGCAAGCCCGCCGCCGGGGTGGTTTCGGCAAGATAGAGTTTGAGGCTGTCCCAAAACTAATTGATTGTGCGCTAACGTTCCCGGCATAGCCGGGGGCACGGTTTTGGAACAGCCCCATTTGTTTCCTAATTGTCGTCTCTAGTAGGATGTAACATCTAAATATTTACAACAAGAAAGGAATGTGGTAGTATTCCAGTAGGAGGAATACTACCAATGAGCAGAACCAGACGGAGTATAGAACTCACCGCGGAAGAGCGGCGTGAACTTGAAG
>JAIRSS010000265.1 GCA_031255315.1 Spirochaetaceae bacterium | reverse complement strand
CTTTCTACGGAATCGGAAGCGTGGGCGGTGTTGACCATCACGTTGCTCCCGAACTCCCGGCGTACCGTCCCGCCCGGGGCCTTGAGGGGGTCTGTAGGGCCCAGCACATTCCGGATCTTATTTACCGCGTTTTCCCCCTCGTAAACCAGGATCATGCTTTTGACATTGCCGGGTTTGTCCCGATCTTCCGGGGGACAGCGGTCGGGCCGTTTGCCGGACATAAAGTCGATGATTCGGAAGAACTGATCCCGGGCGTATTCCGCGCCGAAAGAGTCTCTCAGGCTCCGGGCGGTTTCGCCGCTCAAGGGGACGCCGAATTCCCTTTCCAGCATCTCCCGTGCCTTTTCCCCGAAAACCGGGGCCAGCTTTTCCCGCAACGCCGTCTCCACAGGGCCGTAAAATTCCAGAGCCCCGGCCAGGGAAAAGCGGTACACCTTGATGCCCACTATCCTCAGGCCGGTACGAGAGAACATATCGATAATCGTTCCGGGCTTCGAGGAGGCGTACTGCCAGTTGTCCGGTTTGATGATCACCAGGGTCTGTTCGATTTTGGAAGGGTCAGGATACACCATGTTTTCGATGATGTTTTCCTGGCCCCGCAGAAAGTCCGCGAAGAGGGCTAAATCCCGATCCGCCCATTTCTGGACCTGGGGGGTCATAACCGCAGGTTCAAAGTAACTTACCTTGCCGGGATCTTCCTCGGACATGATGAGATCCGCGTAGTTGTCCCGGATGGTCTCCCCGGTTACCGCATCTATCTCCCGGTGTTCCGGGTACAGGTGGCCGCAGATGGAGGAGAGCTTTTCGCAGGGATTCTCCCCCCGGAAGAGGAGCAGGAGGCTGCGGTGCTTCCTCCCCCCCGAGGGAGGCAGGTTCCGTTCCACATAATCGGCCAAAAGGTTAATATCGTCGGTTTGATTTTCTTCCCGCAAAGCCCCGGCGTAGGCTTTTACAAAACCCTCGTCCGGGGCGATCATCTGGGCTCCCACCAACTCCAGGTCCAGCCGGGAAAGCAGCCGGGCGATAACGCCGCCGGTACGGCTTTTCGCCACCGTGTAGGGGCTTACCAATACATACGAGAGCGCCCCCGTCTCTTCACGATCAATCTGATTCATGGTTACCTTCGCCCATCAAAGAAATATAATCAGAAAATGAGGCTGTTCCAAAACTTCAGTTTTTAGAACAAGCTCACATTATTTACCATTCCCAAAAAGCAGGGAGCGGCTGTTCTGCACCCCCAACATATCCGTTATAAGCTCCCGAACCCGCTTATACACCGCCTCCTGGGCCCGGTCCACCGCTCCTCCGGACGCTTCCAGCCCTTTTTCATAGGCCTGCCGGATCTCGGTACCCACATTGATTTTGGCAATCCCCGCCTTAATGCCCCGCCGTATATACTCGGTCTGAATGCCGCTGCCGCCGTGCAGCACCAGGGGCAAGCCGGTTACCCGGTACAAGGCCGCGATGTGATCTACGTCAAGCCGGGCTTCGGGCTTTTTCTGATGCCGGGTAGCCTCCGCCACGGCCCCGTGGATATTACCCACCGCCACGGACATCCAATCGCACCGGGATCCCACAGCATAGCGCCTCGCTTCCTCAAGATCCGTAAACCCCATCTTGGTGGCAAAAATTTCTTCGTAGGGCTTTAAGGGACCACTTTCATGCCCCATTACCGCCCCAAGCTCCCCCTCGCAGGCCAGGCCGTATCCATGAACCAGATCCGCCACCTCCGCAGTGGCGGCGATGTTGGCCGCCAGATCCAGCCGGGAACCGTCCACCATCACCGACTGATAACCGGCGTCAATGGCCCTGCGTATGATCGGCAGATAATCAACCTGTTTCAGATCCTCGTCTATGACCGGTACATGATCCAGGCCGAGAAGGGTATGGCCGGGTTTTTCGAATTTACGATACTCCTTGGCCACCGCCTCCAGGCTTTGAGATGAGAATTTTTCCCATTCCACCCGGGCGACATGGATAATCGCCACACTGTTTTCATCCGCAACCGCCTGAGCCACCGGTTCCACCATGGGAAGATAGGGGATATTAAAGGCCGGAATTACCGTTTCCTTCCCGCGTGCCAACAAAATGACGTCCTTTGAATTCACAGAATGCTCCTTAATTTAGAAAATGAATGGATCTCAAATCCCGGATAATTTGAAAGTGTTTCCCAGACCGCCCGGATACGGCAGAGTAACACGGTTCGCCGGATCGTACAAGTTGATAATCGCGCAATGTCATTAATAAGAACTTATCCGGGAATAAGACCGGGTAATTCAACGGCCAAACTACGTTTCGTTCCTTTCTTTTCCCCGGTCCGTGGGGTTTCTTCCCACAGCCTCCCGCGCCGGCGGCGCTTTCTCCATACGGCCGTCTACGCTTTGCCCTTCCCAGCCCAGCCTCTGCACTTCATCATAGCTCAGAAGCCCCTCCCGCTTCATCCGCCTGAAAAATCCGGCTTCCGCCCATTCGCTGAAATATGCATGGACGCTGCTGGCCGCCCCGTATGTTTTCGGCAACGCCTCCCACTGAATGCCGGTCCGCAACACATACAAGACGGCTTCCAACACCCGGCGCGGCGGCATCGGCTTCCGCCCGGCGCCGGGTCTTCGTTGATAAGTCTTGGTTTCCTTCCGTTTCCGCTCAGGGACGAAATCCTTGATCTTCTCCCACAACTCTTCCGTCAGTTCCCATAATTTGATCCCGCTTCCTGTTACTCTTTTCATATCTCTTTTATCGGCTCTTTCCTATTCGCGGATAAGTCCTTAATGTCTTATGTCCTTTCTGAAACCAAACAGACAGCAGCCTTTACCGAGTACCTTTTAGACTTTTGGGATTGGGAAAAATCGGCCTATATCAAAGAACGGCTACGGAAAAATCACGGCTTACACCGGCGGTATACAAAGGAAATGAGGGCGGCGGTTGCAAAATACTGGACACCCCTTTTCTCTGGAAAACTTTTAGGGGAAGCAGCCGGGCAAGACATAGAACGCCTTATAACCCATTTAGAGAACTATCAGGGAGGACCGGGGGACCCTGGCCCAAAATCAGCCAAACGGAAAAACAAAATCATCAAGGCCGGGACGATTCCCCTAAAATGGGCCTTTCACAAAGAACTGATAGACCGGGACGTTACGGTGGGTATTACCTGGTTTTCCGGCGATTCCAAAGAACGGCAAATTCTATCCCCGGAACAGACGGCGGCGGTTTTCCATGTCCAGTGGAAAGACGGCAGGGCAAGGCTTGCTAATATGCTGGCTATGGTAACGGGCATGAGGGCCGGGAAGATTCAGGGCTTGCGGGTACAGGATTTAGGCTGGGATTGCTTGTATGTTAGACATTCTTGGAACTTCAAAGACGGGTTAAAAACCACAAAAAACAACAAAAGTCGGACCGTAGAGGTCCCCTTCCGCTCCCTTATGCACGAACTGTTAGAACTGGCACGGGCTAACCCGCACGGGCAAAGCATGGACGGCTATGTGTTGTGGGCGGAAAAATTACCGGGTAAGCCAATGGAGGCGGAGATATTCTTGCGGGATTTTAGGGCGGCGTTACTTGAAACCGGCACGAGTAAAGAATCGGCGGCGGCTTACACCTTTCATAATGTTAGAGTTGTATTCCGGGCATACCATAGCCGGGGACCGGGAACGGATACGGGCGGCGTAAATGGCGGCCTTTAGCGGTCTGTTACCGGCGGCGGCGGGGGAATAAGTCATGGAAACAAGAGACCTTCGCAAAAGTGCAAGCCTTGCACTTTTGCAGGGGGGATTAACAAGGATGGTCCGGAGCGGGTCATAGTAACCCATAGAAAAATATCTTGACATACTGAAAAATTTTGTGTAATGAACCTCCCCGCCCTGAAGGGCGGGGTATCTAAGATTGTTGTTTGAAATATCAGAGAGCCTGTCAGATTTTTTGTGTAATTGGCAGAATATCATCAGAACGGAACCCGTTCTTTTCCAAACTCAACACCGAACTGGTTAAGCGCCAGACCCCAATGCTTAATCGGCATCGTCCATTTTTCTGACGCGTTCCGTATCGCCAAATACAGTATCTTGAATAGAGCGTCATCAGTCGAAAACGTCGAGCGGTTTTTGGTAACTTTACGCAACTGATAATTCAGGGATTCAATTGCGTTAGTCGTATAAATCGCACGGCGTATTTCCGGTGAACATCTAAGATATTCGCACAGGTCGTTCCAATGCTCATCCCCTGAACGATAAATCATCGGGTGCTTTCCTTCCCAGGTTTTGCCAAATGTCTCAAGAGCATCGCGGGCTGCCCCGTAAATCTCCTTCAAGCCAGCGCAGACTTTTTTCA
>JAIRSS010000166.1 GCA_031255315.1 Spirochaetaceae bacterium | reverse complement strand
AGCCCCTGGATACTCTACGATTTCCGCTGCCCCCGACGGTTCAACAGGTATCAGGAAGGCTACAACCGGAAAGGACTGATAGACGTGGACAGAAAAACGAAGAAGCTCGCCTTTTATGTCATGCAAGATTTTTATGGGGAAAGATAGCCACGAAGCCGGATGTCCGTTATGCCGACCATTGTCGCAAGAGGGGGCTGTCCCCAGTTGGCAGGGACAGGCCCCTGCTCTCGGCAAGGCGCAAGCCATCGAAGCAAAAGCCCGCGCTTTTTCCAGAACCACCGCCGCTTCGTTCTCATTCAGGATTGTTGACAGCGCAAGCAGTTTCTTGACGCGCCGTTTAATACCTTCCACATCATTTTCCGCGGGCTGCGCCGAGGCAAGAGGTGCCGCTCTAAGCCTGATCCTTCGCGGCGTCCAGACCTGATGACAAGCGCGCTTTGTTCCCGTCGAACTCACGTTATACTATAGCGGGTGTATCATCCTCAAAAATGAGAGAAGATACGGTCCCGGCCATGCTTCTCAATTTCCCGGAACGGGAATCATCTTTTTGTACCGGTTTTGGACTCAATCAACCATAAAATGATACAAAAATCAATTTTTTATTCTTTGTTTTCTGTAGGCTGATTGGTTTTTTTTATATGCCGGGTTATACTGGCGGGGATCATGGGAAATGCGGGAGCATATATGAAAAAAAGAAAGCCGGCGGACAGACCGGCGCGGCAGGCGAAACTCGTTCTGGAAGACGGCTCGGAGTTCTCCGGCTGGTCTTTCGGAAAGGCAAAGTCCCAGGCGGGGGAAGTGGTCTTTACTACCGGGATGACGGGGTACCCCCAGTCCCTGACGGACCCCAGTTTCCGGGGGCAGATTCTGGTGTCCGCCTATCCCCTGGCGGGGAACTACGGGGTTCCGGTACGGACCAAGACCGTCGAGCCCTTCTTTGACGGACAGGGAATTCCCCTTCACTTTGAATCCCCTCGCATCCAGGTTGCAGGCTTCGCGGTGTCCGAAGCCTGCGAGGAACCCAGCCACTTCGCTTCCGGCGTTTCCCTTTCCGTATGGCTTGAAAAAAACAACGTCCCCGGCATCTGCGGCATAGACACCCGTTCCCTGGTTATACGGCTCAGGGAACAGGGCGTTATGGGGGGAAAAATTCTGGTGGAAGGGACGCGGGACGTAACGATAGATTCGGGGCGTATCGCCAACCCGGTGGCGGAGGTGTCGCCCCCGGAAGCGCGGGTTTTCCGTCCCGCCGGGAGCGCCCCGGAGGACCGGCTCCTCAAAATCGCTCTCATAGACTGCGGGGCAAAGGCGAATATCTACCGCTGCCTCCTGTCCCGGAAGGTTGAAGTGATCCGTCTTCCCTGGAACCACGACTTGAACGGCGTTGAATACGACGGCCTCTTCCTGTCCAACGGTCCCGGCGACCCCAAAGACTGCGGCAGGACCATCGCCGCAGTACGCCGGGCTTTTTCGACTGGGAAGCCCATCTTCGGGATCTGCCTGGGAAACCAAATCATGGCCCTGGCCGCCGGAGGGGACACCTACAAGCTCCCCTACGGCCACCGGGGGCAGAACCAGCCCTGCATTGAGGCGGGGACCAAGCGCTGTTACATCACGAGCCAGAACCACGGGTACGCCGTGCGGAACGAGACCCTTCCCAAGGATTGGGAACCCTGGTTCATCAACGCCAATGACGGTACTATCGAGGGAATCCGGTCCGTCCGCTTTCCCTTCGCGGCGGTCCAGTTCCACCCGGAAGGCTGCCCGGGCCCACGGGACACGGAGTTTCTCATTGACCGGTTCCTGAGTCAGGTTACGGAGGCGAAAAAATGAGCGGAACGTCTCAAAAACTTCCCCGGAAGGTACTTCTTTTGGGATCCGGGGGGCTCAAAATCGGACAGGCCGGGGAATTCGACTATTCCGGGTCCCAGGCGCTCAAGGCTCTCAGGGAAGAGGGGATAGAGACGGTCCTCATCAACCCCAACATCGCCACCATCCAGACCAGCGAAGGCATGGCGGATCATACCTATTTCCTGCCGGTAACGCCGGAATATGTCCGGCAAGTGATAGAGAAGGAAAAGCCCGACGGCGTCCTCCTCTCTTTCGGGGGCCAGACCGCCCTGAACTGTGGGGTTGCCCTGGAACGGGAGGGCGTCCTCTACAAATACGGGGTCCGGGTTCTGGGAACCCCGATGAAGACCATCGAAGACACCGAGGACCGGCGGCTCTTTGTGGAGCGTCTTGCTGAAATCGGGGTGAAATGCCCCCGGAGCGCCGCCGTTACCAGTTCGGACGAAGCGGCGGCGGCGGCGGCGGAAATCGGCTGCCCCGTGATGGTCCGCGCCGCCTACGCCCTGGGCGGCGCGGGTTCGGGGATATGCCGGAACGAGGCGGAAGTCCGTCGCCGGTGCGATCGGGCGTTTGCCCGGACCAGCGAAACCGGCGCAGCGCCCCAGGCGTTAATTGAGGAATGGCTTGGAGGCTGGAAGGAAATTGAGTACGAGGTGGTCCGGGATGGGTACGACAACTGCATCGCTGTCTGTAATATGGAAAATTTCGATCCCCTGGGCATTCATACGGGGGAAAGCATCGTGGCGGCCCCTTCCCAGACCCTGACGGATTCGGAGTACCACAAGCTCAGGCGCATCGCCATCGACGTGATCCGTCATCTGGGCGTTGTGGGGGAATGTAACGTCCAGTACGCCCTGGATCCGGACTCCGAAGATTACCGCGTCATTGAGGTAAACGCCCGGCTTTCCCGGAGTTCCGCCCTGGCGTCTAAGGCCACGGGCTACCCCCTGGCGTTTGTGGCGGCCAAGCTCGCCCTGGGCTACGCCTTAACGGACATCGAAAACCGCATTACCCGGACGACCAAATCCTGCTTCGAGCCCGCCCTGGACTACTGCGTGGTCAAAGTCCCCCGCTGGGACCTGGCAAAATTCAAGCATGTGGACATACGCATCGGATCGGAGATGAAGTCCGTTGGGGAAGTGATGTCCATAGGCCGCTCCTTTGAGGAAGCCCTACAGAAAGCCCTGCGTATGACCGGCATTGGCGCGCCGGGCCTGGCAGCGGACGACGAATACTGCGGGGCCGGGGTCAGGGATCTGAGGGACGCCCTGGCAAAGCCCACGGACCGCCGGATTTTCATCATCTACCGGGCATTAGCCGAAGGCTGGCCGGTGGAACGGATCTGGCGGATCACCAGGATAGACCGTTGGTTCCTCCACAAGATCGCCGCTGTTCTGGAGACCGAACGCGCCGTCAGACAGGCGGCGGGGCCGGGAACGCCCGCCTCCTCCCGTTCTATTGACCGGGAGCTTTTGGCCCGGGCTAAGCGCATGGGCTTCTCTGACGGACGGATTGGAGAATTCCTGGGCCTTGAGGAGATGGAAGTCCGCAAGCTCCGGGAAGACTACCGGATAAAGCCGGCGGTAAAACAGATAGACACCCTTGCGGCGGAATATCCGGCCAAGACGAACTACCTCTACATGACCTACGCCGGTTCACAAGCCGGGAACGGGGGAGCGCCGGGGGCCGTCCGGGACGACGCGGCCCCGGCGGGGCGGGGCGTGATGATCCTTGGATCGGGGGCGTACCGGATAGGAAGCAGCGTGGAATTCGACTGGTGCTGCGTCAATGCGGCGGAGACCGCCCGGAAGCTGGGGCGTTATTCCATCATGGTGAACTGCAACCCGGAAACGGTGTCCACTGACTACGACGTGTGCGACCGGCTTTACTTTGAGGAACTTACCCTGGAACGGGTCCTGGACATTTACGAGCGGGAACGTCCGGACGGCCTTATCCTGTCCATGGGCGGCCAGATTCCCAACAACCTGGCCACCCGGCTCTACAACGCTGGGGCGCTCATCTACGGCGCCGCCCCCCAATTCATCGACATGGCGGAAGACCGGAACAAGTTCTCCGCCCTCCTGGACCAGCTGGGCATAGAGCAGCCCCCCTGGAGGGAGCTTACGGACCTGAGCGCGGCCAGAGCCTTTGCCGCGGAAGCGGGTTATCCGGTACTCATCAGACCCAGTTACGTACTCTCCGGTGCGGCTATGAACGTGGCCTGGGATGATGAAAGCCTGGAGAAGTTCCTGGGTCTTGCAGCGGACGTGTCCCCGGAACACCCGGTAGTGATCTCCAAATTCATAGAAAACTCCAAGGAAATCGAGATTGACGCAGTGGCCAAACGGGGGGAAATCCTCTTTCACGCCATTACCGAACACATCGAAAACGCCGGGGTTCATTCCGGTGACGCCACGGTAGTCCTGCCGGCCCAACGGCTCTACATCGAAACCATCAGGAAGATCCGCAAGATCAGCGCGGAAATCGCCCGCGCTCTGGACATTACCGGACCTTTCAACATCCAGTTCCTGGCCCAGCATAACCGGGTCCGGGTCATCGAATGCAACCTCCGGGCCAGCCGGAGCTTCCCCTTCTGTTCCAAGGTGAGCCGGGTGAACATGATAGAGATGGCGGTCCGGGCCATGCTGGACGAGCCGGTACAAAAGGCGGCGGTTTCCGCCCTGGACCTGGAATGGGTGGGGGTTAAGGCGGCCCAGTTCAGTTTTTCCCGCCTACATGGGGCGGACCCGGTAAGCGGGGTGGAAATGGCCTCCACCGGGGAAGTGGGCTGCATCGGCGCGGACCTTAACGACGCCTTCCTCAAGGCCCTTCTTTCAGTGGGCTACCGCATCCCCCGGAAGCGCATACTCCTTTCCACAGGAACGATTGAGGAAAAGCTGGACTTTCTGGACTCCGCCCGGAAACTGGTAGATATGGGATATGAACTGTTCGCGTCCCGAGGAACGGCGAAATTCCTCACCCGCAGCGGCGTTCCCGCAACAGTCCTCAACTGGCCCCTGGAATCCCGGGAGCCCAATATCGCCACCTGCATCAAGACCCAGCAGATCGACATGATCATCAACATTCCCAAGAACAACCGGGAGACGGAACTGAAGAACGATTACCTCATACGCCGCATGGCGGTGGACTTTGACATTCCCCTCTTTACCAACATCAAAGCTGCCCGGGAATTCATCGACGCCCTGGCGTACGAACGGCGCGGCGGGCTGGAGATTACGGCGTGGGAAGAGTACCGGTAGCCCCCATGCAGCGCTGTTTTAAAAATTATACTATCCACAGAGAGCAAAAGAAGACATCGTTTATCTTAGGTAAAATGAGGCTGTTCCAAAACTTCAGTTTTGGAACAGCGCCCTTTAAAAAACGCAGTTTCTGCGAACCGAAGGTTCGACGAAACTGCCGCGATTCCGGCCGTTCCGAATCAGTCTTATTACTTGCGCTGTATATTCCACTCCATAGATTGTTGCTGCATAGCCCATAGCTTCGCGTACAAGCCGTCCCACTTCATAAGCTGTTCATGTACCCCCTGCTCGGTAAGTTCACCCTTGTCAAGGACAAGTATTTGATCGGCGTTCTGTATTGTTTTCAGCCGGTGGGCGATCATCATCACCGTGGTATTTTGCACAAGCTCGCCCACCGCCCGTTGAACCAAAACCTCGTTTTTCGCGTCAAGGCTTGCGGTCGGCTCGTCCAGAAGCAGGATGGGAGCTTTTTTAAGGAAAGCCTGAGCTATGGAAATACGCTGTTTCTCACCTCCCGAAAGCGTGCTGCCCCCTTCGCCGACAACTGTGCCGTAACCCTCCGGCAGCGCCATAATAAAATCATGACAGCCTGCTTTTTTCGCGGCCTGTATCATTTCTTCCTCGGTTGCGTCTTTGCGGCCAAACAGAATATTCTCACGTATTGTCTCGTGGAACAGGTATACATCCTGCAACACTATCGATATGTTTTCCTGCCGCGCAGATATTCGTTCAGATTTGTGGCGGTAACGTCTTTAGACCGCGCCACACTGACAGAATTGCGCTCCATCGTTCTCATCGATAGGAACATAAGAATAACGGTGACAGGCAGCGCGATATAGAACGCCGCCGCCATAATTGGATTGTAGATAAACATAAATATTGAAGTAAGAATGCAGGACAAGGCTACACTGAACAGTCCCGATAAATAGCCGTTCATGGACTGCTGGATGTTGATAAAATCATTGGTA
>JAIRSS010000247.1 GCA_031255315.1 Spirochaetaceae bacterium | reverse complement strand
GCGGAACCGGAATACATGGCGGAACTGGACATCCCGGAACTGGGCAGGATCAAGGTAACCACGGTGGATCCGGTAAAGCCGGGCCAAACGGTGAGTTTTACCATCAGGCCGGAAAAAATAGTCATTGCGAAGGAAAAGCCGGTTACCAAACGGGCGGACATCAACCTTTTTCAGGGGATTGTTGACGAGCCGATTTATTCGGGGTTTCAGACTAAATTCTATGTCAAAACTCCGGGAAACGTGCTTATCCGGGTCATCAAACAGCACGCCAAGTATTCGGATGAAGGGCCGGATATTGTTTGGAAAGATTCGGTCTTTCTTTCCTGGAGCGCCAATGACGGGTATATCGTCGAGGTTAAAGAGCCGTGAGCGCCCGTCTGCCCTCCGCCAAACCCGCTAAAAATCCGCGCCCCTCCGGCAGGCGCAACTACGGACTTCTGTATTCCGGCCCCATGGCCGTGTGGTTCACCGCTTTTTTCCTGGCGCCCCTTGCCATCATCGTGGTCTACAGTTTCCACCGGAAGGGGCTGTACGGGGGCATCGCCCCGGGGCGGCTTTCCCTGGACGCTTACAAAGCTCTGGCGAATCCCAATCTGCTGATCATCATGGTCCGCACAGTGATAACGTCCCTGGCCGCCACGGTGATCACCATCCTCCTCGCCCTGCCCTGCGGATACTACATGGCCAAGAGCCGGTATCAGACCGTGCTGCTCCTGATCATCATCATTCCCTTTTGGACTAATTTTCTTATCCGGGTGTTCGCCTGGATGAACATTCTGGGGAACAACGGCTTTTTGAACGAATTCCTCATACGGGCGGGGCTGATTCGGGACTACATTCAATTCATCTACAATCAGCAGACGGTGATCCTGGTGCTGGTCTATATGTACCTGCCCTACGCCATCCTGCCTCTCTTCTCTACTATTGATAAGTTCGATTTTTCCCTCCTGGAAGCGGCCCGGGACCTGGGGGCTTCCAAAGCCAAGGCTATTGTAACGGTGCTGTTCCCGAATATCAGGAGCGGCATCTACACGGCGGTGCTGTTTACCTTTATCCCCATCTTCGGGGCTTATGCGGTGCCCCTGCTGGTTGGCGGGAAGGACTCGTATATGCTGGGGAATGTGGTGGCGGATCAGCTTACCAAGGCCCGGAACTGGCCCCTGGCGTCGGCGATTTCTATGGTCCTTACCCTGGTAACCACAGTGGGCATCCTGGTCATGCTGGGCCTCCAGAAGAAGGACGCCCGGCGGCTTGCGGACCAGAGCCGTCATAGCGCGGGGGAACGGGGGCTTGCCGGGGCTTTAAACCGTTCCGGAGGGAAGGCGGTATGAAACTGAACATACGCAGCATTATTACCCCCCTCAAGGGCGGGGGCGCTCCAGGGGAAGCGGCGCGCCACGCCCGGCGGGCGTCCCGCGGCGGGTTCTCCCTGTCCCAGAGCATATTCATCGCAACCATCGTGTTCCTCTTTCTGCCCCTCCTGGTGCTGATCCTCTATTCCTTCAACGCGTCCAAGGGCATGAAGTGGACCGGCTTCTCCTTTGTCTGGTATGAACAGCTCTTCCTCCATTCCCGTGATCTCTGGCGGGCGTTTCTGAACAGCGTCGTCATCGCCCTGACTTCCGCGGGAACGGCGACGGTCGTGGGGACCTTCGGCGCTATAGGCGTCAACTGGTATCGCTTTAAGCTGCGGAACTACGTCCAGACGATTTCGTTCCTCCCTATGATCCTGCCGGAGATTATCATCGGCGTCTCCCTGGCCCTGTTTTTTGCGGGGGTAAAAATACCCCTGGGGCTCCTCACCATCTTTATCGCCCATACCACCTTCAACCTGCCGTTCGTGTTTCTCATGGTGATGGCCCGGCTTGACGAGTTTGATTTCTCCATTATTGAGGCCGCAAACGATCTGGGGGCGACCGAGGGGCAGACCCTGACCCGGATAACCATCCCGGTCTGTATGCCCGGCATTATTTCCGGCTTTTTAACCGCCGTAACCATATCTCTGGAGGACTTCGTTATCACCTATTTTGTCGCGGGGCCGGGCTCGACAACCCTGCCGCTGTACATCTACTCGGCTATCCGTTTTGGAGTATCCCCGGTAATAAACGCCCTGTCGGTGGTTATGATCCTGGGAACCGTACTCCTTACCTACCTGCTCAGGAACTTCCTTAAATACATCGCGGCCAAATAGAATGCGCCGTTTACGAGTGAATCCGCCGCGCGGGAGGAGTTTCCCAAAAGCGGTTCAAAAATACACAAGAAGTGTTGAAAAGGGAATTCAGCACAAGGAGGAAAAGATGAAGAAAATTCCGGTACCGGCCGCCGCGCTGTGCGCGGCAGTATCTGTCGCGCTTATCGCGTTCGGCGGCTGTACAAAAAACGAGGAGGCCCGGGCTGCGTCCGGCCGCGGGCAGGGTGCTTCGCGGCTGTACGTCTACAACTGGACCTACTACACCCCCGATTCCATCCTGCGGAAGTTTGAGCGGGAATACGGCGTAACCGTCGTGTATGACACGTTTGCCTCCAACGAGGAACTCTATGCCAAACTCTTAGCCGGCGGTACGGGATACGATCTGGTGTTCCCTTCGGGAGACTATGTTTCCATCATGATCAAACAGGGAATGCTGGAAAAGATCGACAAGTCCAAACTGCAAAACATGGGCAACATCGACCCGCTGGTGCTTCAAAAGGCGGTGTACGATCCCGGCATGGACTATGCGGTTCCCTACTATTTCGGCGCCGCCGGAATCGCGGTCAACACCGCCCGTGTTCCCGACTACGAAAAGAGCTGGTCCATCTTTGGCCGCGCGGACCTGCGGGGCAAAATGACCATGCTGGATGATATGCG
>JAIRSS010000233.1 GCA_031255315.1 Spirochaetaceae bacterium | reverse complement strand
CCGGGAAGGGAACGATCATATTGCTACTACCGGCCTTATGCTGGGGTTTGCGATTATGATGGCAATGGACGCCGGCTTGAAATAAACAAGACGCGGGGGTTCGCGCCGTCCGCATTCTCGCTCGTTTTGTCCGCCGCAGCCGGCAATACCTGCCGCGCCCGGCTTACCCCCGCGGTCGGGATTTTTGCGTTACTGATGGCGCAAAAATCGACAAGTGCAACAGGCTGCTGCCGGAGAGGGCGGGAACCATAGGGTTTGCCGCCCATGGTTCAGTCCGGCTTCCGGTCAAAAAGCTCCGTTTCGGCGGCCTGTCGCAGGCTGCTCTCGATTTCCGGGGCGGTTCCGGCGACGGGGTCCAGGACAGCCAGGGTAAGGCCCGCTTCCGCAGCGTGTTCAAGGAAGACCGCGTACAGCGCGTCCCGGAACGCCTCGTTATCCTCATAACCGATTGAAAGGTTCGATACATTCCCCAAAACAGCAGCGCCCGGACAGTTCTCCCTGATCCAGGCGCAGGCCCGGATAAAATCAGCGGCGTCATGTTCCGATACGGGAAGCACAACGGGATCGAAAACAATGTCTTCCGGGGGAAAGCCGTTGCCGGTTAAAATCTTGTAAGAACGATCCGCAAGGGCGGTTTTTCGGGTGTACCCGCCGGCCCGTCCGTGGCCGTCAAGAAGCGTTACTACCACCGCCGCGCCGTAACGCCGGACCCGCCGGGCCTTATGCAGAAAGTCCTCCTCCTTTTCCCAAGAACTGATAGAAGAGGCCAGACCTTTCCCCGGCAGGAGCTTGAGGGCGGTTTCAATGGTTTCCCAATCGGAGCTTTCAACCATGATCGGGGCTTGGGCGATACCGGGGTAACAGAGCGCCAGGTTGAGGAACCGGGTTATGGCGCTTTTCGCGTCCGGAGAAGCGCCGTCCACGCAGACGTTGATAAGCGCGGCGCCGTTTTCCAGCATATCCCGCGCTATGGATACTCCTTCATCGTAGTCTTCCTCTTTGATGAGGGCGAAAAACTCCTCATTCCTGACTGCGTTGGTCCGGTCCCCGATATAGGCGACGCCTCCCCCCGGTGAACGCCGCCACGCGGCGGCGGGCATGGCCCCGGACGTCTTTCGTGGCGGGAAGCCCCGGGCTTTTTCGGCAATGGCGGCGATATGGGCGGGGGTGGAACCGCAGCACCCGCCCAGGATGTTCACCAGTCCCTGCCGCATGTACCGTTCCAGACTCGCGGCCATTGTTTGAGGGGTTTCATTATATTCGCCCTGCCGATTCGGCATACCGGCGTTAGGATAGGCAACTGTCAGGCACGGGGCAAGGCCGGCGAGTTCCCGGATATGGGGTTCCATCGCGTCCGCCCCAAACGAACAGTTGAGCCCCAGGGCCCAGGGGTCTCCGTGGAGTACCGCGGCGCAAAAGTCCGCGACGGACTGCCCCGAAAGGATACGCCCCGAATCATTGGCAATCGTGGCGGAGATCATAAGGGGGATCTGACTCCGCCGTTCTTCCCGAAGACGATCCACCGCAAAGACGGCGGCTTTGGCGTTGATAATGTCAAAAACCGTTTCGATAAGGAGAAGATCCGCTCCGCCGTCCAGAAGTCCACGGGCGTTGTCGTAGTAAGCCTCCGCAAGCTCGTCAAACGTAACGCTTCGCTTGCTGAGATCGTTCATGTCCGAGGCGATACCGGCGCTTTTAGTGGTCGGCCCAATGCTTCCCGCCACAAATCGTGGTTTATCCGCGCTTGAAAAAGCGTCCGCCGCCTTTCGGGCTATGCCGGCGGCGGCGGCGCTTATCTCATAGGCGCTGCCGCTCAAACCGTACTCCGCCAGGGACACGGCGGCGGCGTTTAAACTGCATGTTTCGATAATATCCGCCCCTGCTTCAAGGTAGGCGCGGTGGATGGACTCGACTACTGCGGGTTTGGTCAAGCAAAGGACATCGTTACACCCCAAAAGACTGGTCCCGTGGGAAGCGAAACGCCCGCCGCGAAAATCGGCCTCGGTCAATGCAAGACGCTGGATCATGGTTCCCATGGCGCCGTCAAGTATGAGAATACGCCTGCGCGCTATTTCCTCAAGTGTTTTCACGGTATTCATAGGGGGATTATAATAAAACGCAACAACTTACGCAAATGTCAAAACCCCTGGAAACTTTCACCGGGAACATCAGGTAACGTGAGTTCGATGGGAAGAAAATTCATGTTCAATACCGTCATTGTGAGCGCTCACCGGAAGCTCAATGCCGCCGCTCTTTCCCTCGTTCATTCCCCGATAATTTTAACCAGCGCCCGCTTTCGGCGCTGGCCGTCAAATTCGCCATAAAAAATCTGCTCCCACGGACCGAAATGGAGCTTCCCGCCGGTAACGGCTACTACCACTTCCCGGCCCATGATCTGCCGTTTCATGTGGGCGTCGGCGTTTATCTCCCCGGTATTGTGGCGGTAAGACGCCACAGGCTCATGGGGGGCCAGCTTTTCCAGCCACGCGTCAAAATCATGGTGAAGCCCGGACTCGTCATCGTTGATAAAAACGCTGGCGGTAATATGCATGGCGTTCACGAGGCACAATCCTTCCTGAATTCCCGATTCCCGGAGTACCTCTTCCACCAGGGGGGTGATGTTGATAAACTCCCGAGGTTTTTTCGTGTTGAACCACAGTTCTTTACTTATAGATTTCATAAAAATAGTATACCAAAAAACAGAACAGAAAAATACTCATTTCCCCGATCCTGTTCCAAAACTTCAGTTTTAGAACAGCCTCCCCCCATTCGCTCTAAGCGCCGGCCGTGGTGTACCCTATTTATTTGTCCTATGATTTTTGATATACTCAAAGATATGAGGCGCGCCTAAAATGCCAGTTTTGGGAAAGCCGCCTTGAAATCCACAGTTTCGTAAGGCTGACGCCTTAGGCTGAAAGCCTGAAGAACTGTAAGACTCTGTCCCAAAACCGTATGCGGTACCCGAGCGTCAGTTATTTTGGGACGGGTTTAATAGCGGGAGGATTATTAAAAGCGATGAAGCTCTATAGCAGAGGACAAGTATTTTTCTTTTCCGTTCTGACCGGACTTATTGTGATATTATTTGCTCTAGGAGTAGGGATATTGAAGGTCCCCTTCAAAAAAAACGCCGGCCCTGCCGCGGATACGGCTGCCGGTTCCGATTCGGGGAATCAGGGGTCCGGATCGCGGGGGGCCGACGCTCAGAGGGCTTTTGAAAACCTGAATCTTAGACAGTCTCCCCCGATGAATTCGCCCATACTCAATACCGCCGAATTAAGCCCCTATACGCAGGATGAACGGGAAAATATTTCCGTTTACGAGCAACTCAACGAGGCGGTGGTGAACGTTACCACCGAAACCGTTGCCATCAACTGGTTCCTGGAACCAGTTCCCCAAGAAGGGGGGTCCGGTTCGGGATCTATCATAGACACCAGGGGTTATGTGCTGACCAACAACCATGTTATTGAAAACGCCTACAAGGTGTTCATTAATATGGCGGACGGGACCCAGCTTGAAGGGTCCGTAGTGGGTACGGACCCGGAAAACGATCTGGCGGTTCTTAAGTTTAATCCTCCCAGCAGTATGCAGCTTAGAACAGTACCGTTCGGCGATTCAAGCGGCCTGCGGGTAGGTCAAAAAGTCCTGGCCATAGGGAACCCTTTCGCCCTGGAAAGAACCTTGACTGTGGGGATTGTTTCCGGCTTGGGCCGGCCTATCCAGACCTCCCGGAACACCATCATCAGGGATATGATTCAGACCGACGCCTCGATCAACCCGGGTAATTCAGGCGGACCGCTCCTGGACGCCCAGGGCCGGATGGTAGGCATCAATACGATGATCTACTCTCCTTCGGGAGGTTCCGTTGGCATAGGTTTCGCGGTCCCGGTGAACACCGCCAAACGGGTGGTGGCCGAACTTATTGAATTCGGCAAGGTACGGCGTGGGTGGATAGACGCCTCGGTCGTCCAGCTTTTCCCGGCGCTGATCCGGTATGCTAACCTTCCGGTTAACGCGGGGCTTTTGGTCTCCCGAACCAAAAAAAACGGCCTGGCTGAACAGGCGGGTCTCCGCCAGGGTACGGAACCGGTACGCTACGGCTCCAGCGTCATCTACCTTGGGGGCGACATCATTACGTCTGTAGACGGTATGAAGGTAGACAGTTTGGCGGACCTCTATTCGGCGCTGGAGGATAACAAACCGGGTGAAAAAATCGCTCTAGAGATTCTGCGGGGCGGCGGAACCATCCGGCTTGAAGTAACCCTGGCGGACCGGGAAGAAGTCTTAAGCCGGTAAGCCTGCCGC
>JAIRSS010000106.1 GCA_031255315.1 Spirochaetaceae bacterium | reverse complement strand
GCGAATACAATAGTAAAGGCCATGAGTACCACGGCAACGGCCGCCAGTTTGGCTATCCAAATACCTTTCGGCAGCAAATCAAAGTTATAGGATTTCTGCTTATTGCGTTTGTTGATCTCACCGCCAATGATAAAGGCGACGATCGCAAGGCCGATGACAATGGAAAAGAGGTGAACGGACGCGCCGCCTATCGTAAGACCTCCCAACGGATCGGGAATGTAACCGGAAGCTATCACCTGGAACTCTTTGGGAAAGGGCGCTTTGGTCTGTCCCTGCATAATAACCTGCCCAAGACCGCGAAACATCAACATCCCCGCAAGGGTCGCGATAAACGGGGGAACCCGTACAAAAGCGATCCAGAAACCTTGCCACATGCCAATCGCCGCTCCGATGATCAGGGCGATAAACATAACTAAAAAGGGATTCAGGTGCATATCGACGATCATCACCCCGCATACCGCCCCAACGAAACAGACGATGGAACCTACCGAAAGGTCGACATTCCCGGTAAGGGTGCAGAGCAGCATACCTACCGCAAGGATCAGTACATAACTATTCTGCAATACCAGATTGGTCAGGTTTACAGGCCGGAAGAAAATGCCTTTTGTCAGGATCCCGAAAAAAATCATCGCCGCCGCCATCGCAATGACCATGCCGTATTGCCGGGAATTCTTTTTTAACAGCGCAAATAAACTATTCATTATATCTCCCTGTTCCAGTATTAATTGAGGCAGTTCCAAAACTAATTGACCGTGCGCTGGCGCGCGGTTTTGGAACAGCCTCAATTGGATAAAATATGACCCATAATTTTTTCCTGCGTTGCGGTTTTACCTTCCAATTCGGCGGTAATCCTCCCCTCGCTTATAACGTAGATCCGGTCGCACATGCCGATAATTTCAGGCATTTCGCTGGATATAAGGATGCAGGCTATACCCTGAGCCGCCAAATTATTGATGATTGTATAGATTTCGTGCTTGGCTCCCACATCAATGCCCCGGGTCGGTTCATCCAGAATGAGAATCCGGGGATCAGAGAACAGCCACTTGGCCAATACCACCTTTTGCTGGTTGCCGCCGGAAAGGTTCCCCGCGATCTGCAAAATCGACGGCGTTTTGGTATTGAGTTTTTTCCGGTAATCCTCCGCCGCGAGTATCTCCTCGTGGTCGTTAATAACGCCGCCCTTGGAGATTTTTTTTAATTTTGCCAGGCTTGTGTTTTCTTTGATCGTCTCAATCAGTACAAGGCCGAATTCCTTCCGGTCTTCGGTTACATACGCAAGCCCCTGTTCAATCGACTTGGGAATCGAATTCAGGTTCGCTTCCCTTCCTTCGATCAGGATCTGACCGGTGATGTTCACGCCGTAATATCTGCCGAAAATACTGGTCGCCAATTCGGTCCGCCCGGCGCCCACAAGCCCAGCCAGTCCCACTACTTCCCCGGCGCGCACGGTAATATTCACCGTATCCAGTTTCTTTTGCTCAGGATTGTCGGGGTTGTAAACCGTCCAATCCTTCACCTCAAAAACAACGCCGCCAATGGGGTTGTTCCGTTTCGGAAAACGGTCGGTAATTTCCCGGCCCACCATGCCCTTGATGATCCGGTCTTCGCTGATAGACGCCCTGCCGTCGTCATCCCGTTCAACCTGGAGAGTTTCAATGGTTTTACCGTCCCGCAGAATAGTGATACGGTCCGCTACTTCCGCCACTTCGTTCAGTTTATGGGAAATCAACACCGATGAGATGTTGTGCTGATCCCTGAGTTCCCGCAGAATCTTGAGCAAATGTTCGCTGTCATGCTCGTTAAGCGCCGACGTAGGTTCGTCCAAAATCAGAATTTTTGCGTCTTTTGCCAGGGCCTTGGCGATTTCCACCAACTGCTGCTTACCCACCCCCAACTTGTTCACCGGCATATTGGGATTTTCATTCAACCCCAATTTCCGCATATAAATCAGCGCGTCATTGTAGGTTTTATCCCAGTTGATAATACTGTGGCTCGCCCGCTCGTCCCCCAGAAAAATATTTTCCGCAATGGAGAGATAGGGGCTCAGGGCAAGCTCCTGATGAATGATCACGACGCCGGTCTTTTCGCTTTGTTTGATGCCGGAAAAAGCGCACCCTTTCCCCTCAAAAACGACGTCGCCTTCATATGTACCGTAAGGGTATACTCCGGACAGAATCTTCATCAAGGTGGATTTTCCCGCGCCGTTTTCTCCCACAAGGGCGTGTATTTCGCGCCGCATTATCTGGAGATTAACCTTGTCCAGCGCCGTCACGCCGGGAAAGGTCTTGGTGATGTTTTTCATTTCAAGCAAAACAGCTTGGCTTGGCATTAACAACGCTCCTTACATCAAGGGAAACGCAAGCCGGCCCCCCTCCCCGCAACGCGGAACCGGCTTCCTGCATTTTGTTGTACCCGCCCCGGGGCCTCTCAGGTTCTCCGCCTACAGGCCGAGTTCCGCCGCAGTGTGATAGCCCGTATCAATCACCGCTTCCTTGAGGTTATCCTTGGTAACGATAACGGAATCCAGCAGCAGAGACGGAACTATCTTGGCGCCGTTGTGGTAACTCTTGGTGTCAAGGCCGGTAGGCGTCTTACCCTGCATAAGGGTATCTACCAGGGCGACGGTCGCCGCGCCCAGAGAACGGGTGTCTTTCAGTATGGTCGCGTACTGCTCGCCGGCAAGAATAGACTTGCACGACGCGACGATACAATCCTGGCCGCCCACTACCGGAAGGGGCTTGCCGGGGGCGCTGCCGTACCCGACCGCTTTACAGGCTTCAAGTGTGGAAAGGCTGATGGGATCGTAGGGAGACAGAATGCCGTCAAGCACTACATCACCGGAATAGTGTGCCGAAAGAAGGTTTTCCATGCGTTTTTGGGCTTCCGCGCTGTCCCAGCGCAACGTACCGATTACGGCCCGGTCTATCTGGCCGGAAGGCACCCTAAGCGCTCCCTTATCGATGTAGGGTTTCAGCTTGTCCATCGCGCCCTGATAGAACCCGACCGAATTGTTGTCGTCCGGAGAACCAGCGAATAATTCGATAATGACCGGTTTCGCGGCGGCGGCCTGATCCAGTTTGAGGCCGGTAATCAGAATATCGCCCATCTGACCGCCGACTTTGTAGTTGTCAAACGAGACGTAGTAATCCACATTGGGGGACTGCATCAGAAGCCGGTCATAGGAGATGACGGGAATCTTTGCGGCGGCGGCGTTCGCCAACTGGTTGGAGAGGGCCGAGCCGTCGATGGACGCGATAACCAGAGCTTTTACGCCTTTGGTGATCATGTCGTCGATCTGGCGGGTCTGGGTGGCGATGTCGTCATCCGAATACTGCAAATCTACGGTGTAGCCCAGTTTTTCCAGACCTTCCTTGACCGCGTTGCCATCTTTAATCCACCGCTCCTCGGACCGGGTGGGCATCACCACCCCTATCAAGCCCTTTCCCGTCTGGGCCTGGCTGCCTCCGCCCGCGAATACCGTTCCCGCCGCGATGAGCAGGACCGGAACCATCAGTAAAGCTCTTTGTGTGAATCTCATTTTGTTCCTCCACATAAAAAAATTGCGTAGACGCCAACGGTGCGTGTTCGTCCACGCTATAGATATGACTTATAGTATCTTGGAAATTTGTAGTTGTCAATCGTTGTTTTACGATTTTTCGAAAGCAGAGCGGGCGGGACGCGGCTCCGAAAGAGGGATGTTTTCCCGTATATACACCTCCAGCGGGATTTCTATTTTGGGAAGAATATACTGCTCTAGTACAATATGTCTGAACAGGTTAAGCAGCGCCTGACGGCCCTGTTCTTCCGGCCGTTGGGAGATAATCGCGTTTATCGCGCCATCACGCAGCAGTTCCCGGTTTTTGGGGATAAGATCGTAGCCGACAATGAGAAAAGGGCTCTTGGTTTTTTGCCGCGTTACGGCTTCTGCAACCCGGTGGGCCATACAGTTCGTAATAAAAACCCCCGCCAGATCGGGATTTTCCTGCAAGAAGAGCGTTATTTCATCAACCGATATTTCAAGCCCCTTATAGCCGGAATATTCCCGCACCACGGTAGAAAAACCCTGTTCCTCCGCATACCGCAAAAAACCATCCCGCCGCCGGATAATATGGTAGTCTTCCCCGTGTGCGTCCAGAACCGCTACCGGGTTAGCCGGTTTTCCCGCAAAAAGGTGCATCAGTCTTCCCGCCAGATACCCTCCCCGAAACGAATCCTGTCCAATGGCGCACAAGGGTTGAGTTCCGGGAAGATCGGCGTCGAAAAAAACATACGGCGTCCCGCCGGCCTGAATCTTTTCTATCAGGGTTTTAATTTTTTCCGGCATTACGGGAGACAAAATTATCCCGTCGGGTTTTTCCGCCAACAGAGAATCGGCGGCCCGGTGAAACCCCCGGATGCTGTAACGGTCAAATTCTATGATGCTCGTTTCTACACCCAGCGGGGCGATCTCGCCGGCCCCCTCCTGTATTCCCACTATGGATTGTCCCCAATAGCCGGCATCCTGATCCCGCCGGGGCAGAAAGGCGCAAAACCGGTAAGCCCGGTTCCGTTTAAGCCGCCGGGCTATCGGGTTTGGGGTAAACTGATATTTTTCGATGATCGCTTCTATTCGCGCCTTGGTTTCCGCCGCCACCCGGCCCCGGCGGTAAATAACCCGGTCCACCGTTCCAACGGAAACTTTCGCCAGCTCCGCGATTTCTTTTACCGTCATTAATTTTTAACCTATCACAAAATACTTACACAAACAACGAGACGCGCCGCCTCAGCGGACGGCGGCCCAGTGTCTGGGAGACCGGCGCGTAGGGAGTTATTGGCGTGGGATACCCAGAGGAACGAGGAACAGAAGGGGGTGGACCGGCAGTTCACTACGGTGGATGCCCAGACCAACCTGAAGCGGCTCTACCCGTGGATTATTGAGTAATGTTTTAGCCTTTACAAGATACTAGATAGGGTAAGGTCCAAAACTGAATGGGAAGACCCTAATAGAGACGAGGTATTTCGTAGCGAGCCTTAAGGATGTGGAGGGTAGTCGGCAAGCCGGTGCGGGGGCGTTGGGGGGTGGAGAAGCAGCGGGCGGGGAATCTGTAGACGGTGAAATGGGCGGCCCCAGCGGTACGGTCGCGGGGTTTTGAAGGGCATAGTCAGACCATTTTCAAGTTTCTGAATGCCCAGGCCGCTCAAAACCTCCTGCTCCCCAGAACCGGGTGATGTTCTATGCGTTTATCCCGCGTTATGGATGGGATGGATTGAAACATCAATCCCGTCTTGCTATCATTACCGGGATTTTATAGGTACGGTTATGTAATGTTTGTTGTTTGGCGCAGCCTTTAAATGGCGGCAATTTAT
>JAIRSS010000056.1 GCA_031255315.1 Spirochaetaceae bacterium | reverse complement strand
CCTACCTCGCCTTTTTCAGAATTTCCAGCAGCCTGTCCAGGTCTTCCATAGAATAATAATCAATGTGAATTTTGCCCTTTTTCAGACTCCCGTCAATGATAACCTTAGTGCCCAGGGCGTCAATGAATTGCTGTTCAATAGCGGCCAGTTCCGCATCCCGCCGGGGCTTGCCGGGGGCGGCTTTTTCGCCGTCATCCGGGGAACCCGCACTCGTGCTCTGGGTTTCCAGGGAGTTGAGCCGCCCCGCCCGTTTTTCCGCCTCCCGGACCGAAATACCCCGGCCTGCGATCTCCCGGAAGAGGGTTTCCCGGGCCGCGGGGTCGGCGACGGAGAGCAGCGCCCGGCCGTGGCCGGGAGAAAGGCCGCCCTCCCGAAGGGCTTGCAGCATAGCCTGGGGGAGCTTTAAAAGACGCAGCGTGTTGGCAACGGTGGCCCGGTTTTTGCCAACCCGGACGGCCACTTCGTCCTGGGACAAGCCGGTCAGATCCATAAGCTGCCGGTAGGCCATAGCTTCTTCCACCGGATTAAGATCGGCCCGCTGAATATTCTCAATGAGGGAGATTTCCATGCGCTGTTCATCGGTGTAGGAACGGATGAGCGCCGGGACTTCCGTAAGGCCGGCAATGACGGCGGCCCGGCTCCGGCGTTCCCCGGCGATGATGCGGTACCCCCCGTCCCCGGTTTCTTCAACGAGCAAGGGCTGGATGATCCCGTGTTCCCGGATAGAATCCGCAAGTTCCCGCAACGCTTCTTCGTCAAAATTTTTTCGGGGCTGGCTGGGATTCGCGTGGATTTTATCCAAAGGTATAAACGCCGGACCGGTACCGGCGGCGTTCACACGGCCCCTCGATCTGGTTTCATCATCCGCGGCGGAGCCTTTCGCGGGGACGGCGGAAAAATCCGAAGCCGGCGCTTCGCCGTCCATAGGCAGCAGGGCGTCAAGCCCTTTGCCGAGTCTAAATTTAGACGCCATAGTTAGACCTCCTCCTCTGCGGGAGCCAAAGGAACGAAGACTCCCGCGGTGGAATCTCCCCCGGGAACCGGGCTGCCCCGTTGGAGGAGTTCCACCGCAAGACTCTGGTAGGCTTTGGCGCCTGAACACAGGGGATCGTACTGGGAAATGGCCATGCCGTGAGACGGGGCCTCGGAAAGCCGGACGTTCCGGGGAATAATCGTGGAGAAGACCGCGTCCCGGAAATAGGCGCTTACCTGTTTAACCACCTCCTGGGCCAGGCGGGTGCGCTGATCGTACATAGTGAAGAAGATGCCCCCGATAATCAGGATGGGATTCAGATGCATCTGGATACGCCGGATAGTCTTGAAAAGAAGGGACAGCCCTTCCATGGCAAAGTATTCGCACTGCATGGGGATAAGGGCCGCGTCGGCGGCGATAAGGCCGTTCAGAGTGAGTATGCCCAGAGAGGGGGGGCAGTCGATAAAGATATAATCGTACCGGTTCCGCAGGGGCGTCAGGGCTTTTTTCAGGAAGTATTCCCGTTCTTTTTGATCGATGAGTTCCACCGCCGCGCCGGAAAGGTCGATGTTCGCGGGAATGACGTGCAGGGTGGGAATGGCGGTTTTTCTCATCACCTGTTCCAGAGGAGCGGTCCCCGAAAGGAGTTCGTAAACTCCGGGCCGCACGGACTTTATCCCGATGCCGCTTGAAAGATTGGCTTGAGAATCAAAGTCCACCAAGAGTACCGATTTACCCGCCCCTGCCAAATACGCCCCAAGATTTATCGCGGAAGTGGTTTTTCCCACCCCTCCCTTCTGATTTACAAAAACATATACCGCGCCCATGCCCTCCATTATACAAAACATCTTTTATTATTACTATTGAACCGGCGGCGGTTTTACCGGTACCAATGCGTTTTCTCTGCCGGGGAAGGCGCGGCGGCGGTAAAATTGCCGGTATGCGGGATTCCGCTATTGAATTATACCACATCAAGGGTTTATTCTAGGTTTATGATGCCTATACGTATGATTGCTTTAGATCTTGACGATACGCTTTTACGATCGGATTTAACCATTTCATTCCGTACTAGGAATGCCATAAAGCGGGCCGGGAACGCCGGCATCCTCACGGTTTTGGCTTCGGGCCGGGTTCCCGCAACGATGGAGCAGGTAGCCCGGCTGCTTGGAATGCATAAGAGGCCGGGTTACCTGATCTGCAACAACGGTACTACCATCCAGGAAAGTCATACGGGTTCTTTGATTTACGAAATAAAGATACCCCGGGAACCGGCCCTTCTCGCCTATGATTTGGCGGCGGCGGAAGGGTTTTCTGTTCAAATTTACGAGAACGATGTGGTATATATCTCCCGGTTCAACGAATTGGCCGGGTATGATCAGAAGCTGACGGGGCTGAGGCAGGTCGTGGTGGAGAATTTCAGAGAGATGGTCGCCGCCGGGGTATACAAGCTCCTTATCCCCGGGGACCCTATGATTCTCAGGCCGCTGGCAACCCTGCTCAGGGCCTATATAGGCGACGCGGCGACCCTCTTTACCAACAGGCCCTACTTTCTTGAGGTGCTGCCGCCGGCTACGGACAAGGGGGCGGCGCTGGCCTGGGTTGCTCAACAGGCGGACGTCCCCCGTGAAGCGGTGCTGGCTATAGGGGATTCCCTGAATGACGAGGCAATGATCCGGTGGGCGGGTGTAGGCGTGGCGATGGTCAATGGGGACAGCCGCATCAAGAACATTGCCGACATGGTAACGAATAGATCTAATGACGATGACGGGATAGCGGACTTTATTGAACGGTACATTTTGGGCAAGGAACCCCTGCCTCAGGGAACCGCGTATGAGGGATAGCCAGTCTATCATGTCAGAGGTCCCCATTAGTACGGTAGATTCCCCTTCGGTCGTGCTGGAACTCATTTATCAGCTAAAAATAAAAGACGTGATGTGCCAGGTGGTGATTTCCGGGAGCCCCGGGGATACAATGCGGCACATACAAGCGGTGATGCGGGAAAACTATATCACGGGCATCCCCATTGTCGACGACCAGCGTCTTGTCGGGATTGTTTCCATAGATGATCTGGTAACCGCTCTGGACAAAGGGTACATAGACCGTCCGGTATCGGAACGGATGACCCGGAATGTAATCGTTCTGGAAGACGATATGCCCCTGTCATTCGCCATTTCGTATTTGAACAAGTACCGGTACGGCCGGTTCCCGGTGCTGAACAAACGGCAGGAACTGGTGGGGATCATCACGTCAAAGGATGTGGTGCGGACCTTGCTGGTTGAGATGAATAGAGAGGTGCTTCGTTTGGAAAAGATGCATCAGGGCGCGGCGGGTCCGTCCGGCAGCTTTGCGGAAATGGAATTTGCCACCCAGCGCTATGATTTTGAGCGGGCGGGCCGGGCTTCTACAGAAATCAAGAAGGTTTTAAAGCAGCGCGGCATCGATCCCAAAATTATCCGCCGGATCGCCATCGCGAGTTATGAACTTGAGATTAACCAGGTGGTTCATTCCAATGGGGGGACCATCTGCTGTTCCATCCAGCCGGACCGGGTGGTGATTGTGGCCGCCGACGGCGGGCCGGGGATTGCCGACGTGAATCTGGCCCTCCAGGAAGGCTGGTCCACGGCAAACGGGTGGATCCGGTCCCTGGGCTTCGGCGCGGGGATGGGGCTGGCAAATACCAAGCGGGTTTCCGATCAATTTCAAATTGAGTCCGCTCCGGGCTCCGGTACAACGGTGCATTCGGTAGTATTCATCAGTTCCCCAAAGGAGGGTGTTTCAATATGACCATACGTGAAGCCGTTGACCTTCTGAACGCTGAAGTCGTCCAGGGAGAAACGGGCGGCGGGACGCTCAACGACGCGGAACTTACCGGGGCGTATACGTCAGATTTGCTCTCTGACGTGATGGCTAACGCCAAGGACGGGGGCGCTCTTATCACCATTCAGGCGCACAAGAACACGGTGGCGGTAGCCGCACTGGTGAACATCTCCCTTATTGTGGTCTGCAATTCCCGGCCCATTCCGGAGGATATGATCCGTGCGGCCAGGGAGGAGGGAATCGCCATACTCCGCACCCGGGAAAACCAGTTTACCGTATCGGGCAAACTCTACGAATTTATGGAGCCCCTCCGGTAGGCGGGTATGGCCGTGCTTGCGGACCTGCACAACCACTCCTGCCTTTCCCCCTGCGGTTCTCTGGAACTTTCGCCCCGGGTCTTGCTGGAAACCGCCGCAGCCAAAGGGGTTTCCCTCATGGCCTTAACCGATCACAACTCATCCCTCAACTGCCCGGCTTTTTCCCGGCTTGCGCCCCGGTACGGCGTCGTTCCGCTGTATGGAATGGAGGCCACCACCCAGGAAGAAATCCACGTCCTCTGCCTTTTCTCTGTCCTGGACGCCGCCCTTTCCTTTAGCGAATACGTCTACCGCATCCTCATCCCTTTCCCCAACGATCCTGAAAAAACCGGCGACCAGGTCTACGTGGACGAGGAGGACAACATTGAGGGGGAAGTTGAAAACTTCCTTCCTAACGCCCTGGACCTGAGCGTGGACGCTATAGGGGGCAGGGCGGCTGAATACGGCGGCATTGTGATCCCCGCCCATGTGGACCGTCCGGCCTTTTCCATGACGAGCCAGCTTGGGGTGGTAGTACCGGGCCGGTGGGCCGCTATTGAATGCGTCCGCCTTCCTCCCCTGGTGGACACGCTGAACTACCCCCTGATCACTTCATCGGACGCTCACTATCCCGAACATGTCGCCCGCCGTCCCTTTACGCTGGACATCGCCGTTGAAGAACTTTGTCCCCGTGGACCCGGCGGGGGAGTGAATATGGCGGCTTTTGTACGGGCCCTCAGAAAACGTCCGCGGAAACAAGAAATCCTGAAAAATTAAAAACGAAACCAAAAAAGGCTGTTTCCAAGCTGAAAATTTATCGAAACATCCATTGACGCGTTGTTGTTAGTATGATATAACTAAAATGTAAGTAAAATGTAACTTATACTATTCAGTTGATTGTAAAGAGGAAAACGTTATGAAGAAGGTTCTTGTCGTTTACTGGAGCGGTACCGGGAATACCGAGGCTATGGCGAAACAGCTTGCAAAGGGCGCCGAAGACGCCGGGGCGGGAGTGATTGTAAAGACGGCTGCCGAGGCGGCGGCGGGTATGGTTAAAAATGCGGAAGCGCTTGCCTTCGGGTGCCCGGCTATGGGCGCGGAGGTTCTGGAAGAAAGTGAAATGGAGCCCTTTATCAGCGGTCTTTCCCAAGATGATGTGGGAGGGAAACCCGCGGTTCTTTTCGGTTCCTATGACTGGGGCGACGGGCAGTGGATGCGGGACTGGGTGGACCGTATGAAAGGATTGAACGCCGTTGTTGAGGGGGAAGGCATAATCTCCCAGCTTGTCCCCGGGGAGGACATACTCAACGCCTGCTATGAGTCGGGAAAGCGGCTCGCAGGATAAGGGGATTTGGAAAACAGTGAGGCTGTCCCAAAACTTCAGTTTTTGGGACAGGCGCTAGAGACAGCCAATACACCATTGGATTCATAGGTTCGGGTATTTAAAAAACTGGTCATACGGCCAAACTCTCCTTTTTACCGGGGATACTGTACGCGCCGCCGTTGGCGGAGCTGCGGTATTTCCGGTAATTTTCCGGGGAATTGTATAACGATGCGGGAGAAACCGATGCCGGCTGAAATCAAGCGGCTTATTATTAATCATTGCGGCCCCGTCCTGATGGGGTATAAACCGGCGGCTATGTTTATGCTGCGGTCCGGCGGCGCGCACGGCGCATTGGCAGATCTGCTGCCGGCCCGTCTTGACCTGATAGTTTTGCGGGAAAGCGAAGGCGGATTGCTGGTTCTCGTGTTCGAAAAGGAACTGCTTGAAAAAACTCTCGTGGAAGCGGCGTCTTCGAACGCCCATATCCGGGCGGCGCTGACCGGTAAAGGGTATCCTCTGGACGTTTCGATTTTTGAATTCCTCAAACAGTTAAAAAAGCAATTCGCCAGTGAACAATTTCCCCATGAGGTGGGACTTTTCCTGGGCTACCCGGTGGATGACGTGCTTGGTTTTGTGAAACATAAGGGTCAAAACTATAAGTTCTGCGGCTATTGGAAAGTATACGGCGATGTGGAACGGGCAAAGGCGCGTTTCCGTCAATATGATGAATGCCGGGAATGTATAAAAGCCGCTTTCCAGAACGCGCCGTCGGCTGCCGGTCCGGTTCACGCCGGCCTCCTCGCGTGAAGAGCCGAAGCCTCTGTTTCCGGCGAAAGCTCAGACTCCGCTGATTTCCTGTAGCGCGGCGGGGGCTTAAAATTCCTCGTAATGCCCGGTCTGGGAAAGATCGTAGCCCCCCATCATCTCCAGATTCTGGCGGAATTCACGGGAAGAACCGAAGGACAGGACGCTCTGTACCGCGGGAGTGTCTTTATCCGCAAGGCGGAATACAAAATCATACCATTCAAGCTGGAGGGGGATGAATTCTATACCGGCGATGTTTTCCGCCCAGCGCTCGCAGCCGCAGCCCGCGTCCGCTCCGCCCCGGGCAACTTCTCCGGCGCAGGCCAGATGAGAGGCCATCTCCCGATTGTAGCCCCGGATGTCCTGCCCCCGGATACCCAGACCGGCCAGTTTTTGGTCCAGGAGGATACGGGTTCCGCAGCCTTTTTCCCGGTTGATCATGGCGACATCGCTTCGTGCGAAGTCCTTCCAATCCGTGACGCCCAGGGGGTTCCCCTTCCGGACATACAGCCCCTGCCGACGGCCGGCCAGGCGAAAGACCCCGACGGGCAGGCCGGGAAGCAGGCGGCGGATGAAGGGATAGTTGTAGGTGTCGGTCTCCCGGTCCCATAGGTGGGCGGCCGCCAGCGTTACCCTGCCATGATAGAGGGCGAAGAGGCTGTTGTAACATCCCATATAAGAACGGAGTACCCCGGTCTTCCCGTCCTCCGCGATTTTAGTGAGGAAGAGATCGAGGCATACGTCCTGGCCGGAAATGATGACCATTCCCGGCGGAGCCTCCGGAAGCTCCAACGAGGCGGCGGGGTGGGGGGGATTTTCCCCCTGCGCCCCGGGGAAGCGCGTCCCTGAGGCGTAACGGCCGGGAGTTCCTGGAGCGGACTCTTCCCCGCCGTCCCGGGAAGAACCGGCAAAAGACGGCGGACCCGATTTGCTGGCCTGCAAGTAACAATCAATGTCCGCCTGGGAGATACGGACCTGTTTTCCCACTTTGGAGGAAGGAAGCTCCCCCCGCTTGATAAGCTCGTAAACGGTGTATTTCTTGATTCGTAACTGCCGGGCTACATCTTCCGCCGTAAGAAGCGATGATTCCATACTGAGTACTATAACTCTCCTTGTAGAAAACCGCAATTACGCGAAACTTCAGCAGCCTCCTGACCGTTACCTGCGTCCCCTTGACGAGAGCCGCCTGCTGACCTACTCTATCCCTATGAACGCCCACGAACTGAGAACCAAGTACATCGAATTCTTCAAGTCTAAAGGCCATATCCAAATTCAGGGTAAGTCGTTGCTGCCCGATAACGATCCCACAGTGCTGTTCACCACTGCCGGGATGCACCCCCTGGTCCCCTATCTCTTGGGTGAGGAACACCCCGCGGGGAAACGTCTGGTGGATTACCAGAAATGTATACGCACGGGAGATATTGACGCGGTGGGGGACGAGAGCCATCTTACGTTTTTCGAGATGCTGGGAAACTGGTCCCTGGGGGATTACTTTAAGGACGAGGCTCTCAGGATGAGTTTCGAGTTCCTTACTTCCCCGGAATGGCTGGGAATTCCCCGGGAAAAACTGGGGGTTACGGTTTTCCAGGGGGACGGCGAGGTTCCCCGGGACGATGAGTCTGCGGCGGTGTGGAAGTCTCTGGGTATCCCGGAGAACCGTATCGCCTACCTTCCCCGTGAGGACAACTGGTGGGGGCCGGCGGGAACTACCGGGCCCTGCGGTCCTGACTCGGAGATGTTCTATTATACCGGGGACGCTCCCTGCGGCCCGGACTGCAAGCCCGGTTGTTCCTGCGGCAAGTGGCTCGAAATCTGGAACGACGTGTTCATGCAGTACAACAAGAAGGCCGACGGGTCCTACGAACCTCTTGCCCGTACCTGCGTGGATACCGGCATGGGAATTGAGCGGACCGTTACCGTTCTGAACGGGAAGTCGTCGGTTTACGATACGGAAATCTTTGCCGCCATACGGGGGGCGGTGGAACGCGCCGCCGCCTGCGTCTACGGCGACGATCCCGTGAAGGACCGTTCGGTGAGGATCATCTGCGATCATGTGCGATCTTCCACGTTTATCCTGGGGGACCCCAAGGCGGTAAGCCCTTCCAACGCGGGGGCCGGATACGTGCTTCGCAGGCTCATACGCCGGGCGGTACGCCACGGACGCAAGCTGGGCGTTGCCGGGGAGGTGCTTTCCCCCATCGCCCAGGCGGTGATTGCGCAATTCAGCGGCCCCTACCCGGAACTGGAAGAAAACCGGCAGTACATTATAGATGAACTTGATAAAGAAGAGAAAAGATTTCGGGAGACTCTTGAAAAAGGGGAACATGAGTTTGAAAAACTCCTTCCAAAGCTCCTTAAGGATCCCCGGAAGATCATGTCAGGCCGGCTGGCCTTCAAACTCTACGACACCTACGGCTTCCCCATTGAGATCACGGAGGAGCTTGCGGCGGAACAGGGGATGACCGTGAACCGGCAGGAATTCGACGAAGCCTTTAGAAAGCATCAGGACCTTTCCCGTGCGCAGGGGGCCGGCGCCTTTAAGGGCGGCCTCGTGGATCAGGGGGAAATCGCCACAAAGTACCACACCGCCACCCATCTGCTCCACAAAGCCCTGCGTATGGTTCTGGGGGATCATGTGGCGCAGAAGGGGTCCAATATCACGGCGGAGCGGATGCGGTTTGACTTCTCCCACAGCGCTCCGATGACCTCCGAAGAGATCGCCCGGGTTCAGAACATCGTGAACGACGCCATCGCCCGGGATCTTCCGGTTGCTATGGAGGTGATGAGCCTTGAGGCCGCTAAAGCCGCCGGCGCGACAGCGCTTTTTGGGGAAAAATATGAAAGCCAGGTGAAAGTCTACACGATAGGAATGTCGCCGGTCGATTTCTTTTCTAAGGAAGTCTGTGGAGGCCCCCATGTGGAACATACCGGGACGCTGGGGAAATTTATCATTCAGAAAGAGCAATCCTCCTCCGCGGGGGTCAGACGCATACGGGCGGCCCTGGAACCCGCGGGATAACCCGGCAAAACTCCGGCATCCGCGGGCTGCTAAACGGACGGCGCGTAACAAAGGAATAGCCAAGATTGTTCCTATATCGTACAGTAGGAGGTATGAATATGAAGCGGTTTTTTGTTTTGATTTGTCTCGGTATCTTCCCGTGGGCTTTTCTGTCCGCTCAACTCAATCTTCAGCCCGCCGCGGAGATACAGTTAACCCGGACTGAACCTATTCCCGTCAGCCAGCTCAAGCAGATGGTGAATCAATTGGAAGCCCAGTACCGGCGGAACTTGACGATGGATGAGCGTAAACAGGTGTTGAATGAACTCATCAATCAAAAACTGGTCCTTCAGGCGGCGGAGCGGGACCGGCTCACCGTGACGGAAAACGAAGCAACCCAGGCGATACGGGCCGGAGCGCTTCAAACGTACGGACGGCAGCTTTCTGACGCGGAATTAGCGGTGGAAATACGGAACCAGACCGGATTGGAACTGAACGCGTATAAACAGCAATACCGCAACCAGGCTACCATTGAAAAGTATATTATGGCGAAGAAGCCGGTCCGCCCGGCTACGGAAGCGGAAATCCTCAACGCCTACAATCTCAACAAGGCCCAGTTTATCAGACCTGAAACGGTGCGGATTTCTATGATTCAGGTTCCCCCCGGGGACAATGCCGCCGCCAGGACGAGATCGAAAGAGCTTGCGGAGCGGCTGGCCAGGGAAATTGGATCCAATCCGGCGAAATTCGACGAAACGTCTCTAAAGGCCCAAGCCCCGAATTCCGGCTATCAGGGCGGCGACTTCGGGTATCTTCCGCGGAATCCCCAGGGGCAGCAGGTGGTGGGAACAGAACTTTTTGAAGCGGCTTTCAATATGAAACAGGGGGAGGTTTCCCGGATGATTGAAAGTTCCCGGGGATTTTTTATCATGAAAATAACCGAAACCTATGAGATGAAACCCCTCAATTTGGATGACATCGCCCAACCGGGCAGTCAAATGACCTTAAAGCAGTATATTGGAGCGCGGCTGGAACAAGAACGTATTCTCCAGAACAGTCAGGAACTGATTGAAGAATTGCGGAGGCAGGCGGCGGTTATCAAGATTTACGATAACAATCTGAACTGGTAGTATGGCGTCTCGAAGAAAAGGGCGAATACTCGCCTTCCAGTCGCTTTATTCGTGGGAGGCTTCCGGCGGAGAAAAAAACGCCGGAATTCCCGAAGATTTGTTGAATTTTTCCTGGCTGGGGGAGAAACGGGACGAATTGGATCAGGGGACTGTGGAATTTTCCCGGCTTCTCATAGCCGGTACCATAGAAAATAGAAAAGAAGTAGACGCCATGATACAGAGGCATCTTAATAATTGGGATATTTCCCGGCTCAACCGGGTGGACTTGGCCGTCCTCAGAATGAGCGCCTATGCCCTCATGTACCAGGACGATATTCCCCCTTCCATTGTAATTGATGAAGCCATCGGTATTTCTAAAGAATACGGCGCCGATGATTCCTTCCGGTTTGTCAACGGCGTTCTGGACGGCATACGCAAAACACTCCAGAGCGAGCGGTCCAGCGTTTCCCAACCATAGAGAGAGGCGGATATGGCCTCAGCTTCCCGTGTACGGAACAATACAGAATCCCGGCGGCATAATACGGTAAAGCGGCCGTTTTCAGCGCGAAGGGTTTTACGGAAAACCTGTTTCGCCGGCGTTGTTATTTCTCTGATAACCGGGGGGGCCCTGACCGCCCTCGTCATGTATTCCGGCAGGAGTCTCTTCCCCCGTCACGGCGTTGTGGAGGAAAGCGGGTTTTTCCGAAAACTACGGGATTACGACTTCACGGTTGAGAATATCACCGGGGACGAGGCTGAGGATGATGAAAGGCTGATTCGTTTGCTGGACGATCTTGAGAAAAGAGCGTTGGGGGTGGAATCCCATCTTTCGGTCCTTAAACGGCGGCGGGCTTTAGCCGCGGGCTATGCCGGTATACCGGGGCCGGGGGGTTCCTCCGTGGGCCGGGAGCCGGGCCGTTCCTGGTCCGGAAGCAGCGCCGCCTTGTCCGCCTACCGGTCTTCCGCGGAACGGATCGCCGCGGCTTTTCCCCATTCTGAGCCGCTGGCCGCCATTGCCGCTGAAGCGGCGGCCCGTTCCGCCATGAGGGAAAACGCCGGCGATTTCCCGGGCCTGTCCGGGGCAGCCGCCGATACGGTGCGGCAATACGCCGCGGTTATTAGCGAAGAGCCCCGGTTTGCGCCGGTTGCCCTGAGCGCCTATGTCCTCGCCGGCGACTTAGCGCATCCCGGCCAGGCTCTGGCCGTTCCCGGCGGCGAGGCGCTGCTTCAGACGGCGGCGGAACACCAGCGGCTGCGGGGCCGGGAATTCCTGATGCTCGACGCCGCCATCCTCGCCGTCCTTAAAAACAACACGCAGAAAGCTCTGGAATACCTCAGGTCTCTCCTTGACCAGCCCATGGAAACTGAAGACGCTGAGGCGGCGCTGCGTTTCGGGGCGGAATTACTCTATGATTTTGGCGATCCTCAACGGGCGGCGGATATTTTTGCCCGTTTCGGCGATGAGCGGAGCATGGCCCGCCGAGCGGACGCCCTGGTTCTCGCGGGCCAAAAAGACGCCGCCCGGAGTCTCTGGACCGTCCTGGCCGCTCCGGATATGCCGGAGCGGCTTCAGGGGGAATCCTCAGACAGCCGCGCCGTCCGGGACACCCGCGTACGAAGCCTCTACAACCTTGCCGCCCTTGCGAAAGACGCGGATGAAGAGCGCGCCGCCCTGGAACGTCTTCTGGCCCTGGATGGGGAACACCTTTTCGGTATAATCCGGTATACCCGGCTTCTCCCCGCCCCGAGAGCGGTTGCCATTCTGGAAGACTCCCGCCTCCCGGAACGGGAAGCCCTGGTAGACCTGGAACTCCTCCGGCGGCGCCGGGACGCGCTGTCTATAGACCGAACGGTCCCGGAAACCTGGCTGCTCATAAACCGCCACCCTGAAACCGAAGTCCTCTACGAATGGGCCGGGTACTACTTTGTCTTCCAGCGGCGCTATGACGAAGTTCCGCCCCTGTTCCGCGTCGCGGAACGGAAGGGCTTTACCGGTTCCTGGCTGGACCTGCAACAGGCCCTGGAGCATATTCGGCAGGGGCGGCTTGACGCGGCGGAAGAAATATTCACGGCCAGGGCAAACGCCGGCGGTTCTTGGGAAATAGACGCCAATCTTGGACGGCTCTTGGAGGCAAAGCGGTCCTACACCGCCGCGCTGGAACGCTATGAAAAAGCCGCCGCCCTAGTACGGGAAAAGCCGGACGCCGCGAAAATACAACTGCGCATAGCCCGCTGCTTCCGCGCACTTGGGCAGGAGCGGGAAAGCCTCAGAGTTCTGGAATACGCTCAAACCTTAGACAGGGAGAACCTCACTATAAAATTGGAACGGGAACGGGTTGAGCAGAGCCTCTATTAGGATATATACCCTGCTCTTCAGTAGATGCTCTTGATGATAAAAGGACCCGGCGCGGGGCCGGGTCCTTAGAGAACCAGATGGGATCCTGTATATCCGGGTTTCACCCAAATAGCCGGATCACCGGTTCGCGTCAGAAAAACGCGGTTATTCAATGACCGCGATAATATCCGACATCTTGAGAATCAGATGTTCCACCCCGTCAATTTTAATCTGAGTTCCCGCATACTTGTCGTACATGACTTTCTGGCCGGCGCTTACCTTGATCACCTCTTTGTCATCTCCCACTTCCACTACGATACCAGTCTGAGTTTTTTCCTGAGCAGTATCAGGGATGATGATTCCGCCTGCGGTCTTAGACTCGTTCTTCTCAAGTTTGACCATAACCCGGTCAGCCAACGGCTTCACTTTCATATACTTCCTCCATTGTAAATTATGTGATTCTGATAATAGTTGTATATAAAGAAGATACAAAAAATACCGGGATAACGTCAAGAATAAAATTGAGCAGCCCGTAAAAAACCGGGAAGACGGGGTGGGTCGTAATGACCCTGAAAACACTTGTTTTTGATCCTAAGAGACATTTCGACACAGTTATCGGTTTCATTTGAAATAGACCGGGTTATCTTGGAATGATTCGGGTTTCAAAAAAAAATCAAACTGTTTTGAAAAAAACACGCCCCTAGGAAACATCCGGCTTTCTTGTAATTCTTTATATACCAAAGAATTACCATAAACCAAAAACATACCGGAATTTTTTTTGGGGGGTGATTTTGGCACGAAAAATGCATATTATATGCGGAGGCTGTTCCAAAACTGAAGTTTTGGAACAGCCTCTGGCGATACGCAATTAAGCGAGGAGATTACATGGCAGGGACCAAGACAAGAAAGAACAACCGGATTGAGCAGAATTATCACACGGATGAAAACATCCTTTCGATATACCTCAAAGAAATCAATAAAATTCCACTTTTGACGAGAGAAGAAGAAGACGCCATCGCCCGGGAAGCGGCGAAGGGAAACAAGGCCGCCCAGGACAGGCTTATAAACGCCAACTTGCGGTTTGTAGTGAACGTCGCGAAAAAATACCAGGGCCAGGGGATTCCCTTTTCTGATCTTATCAGCGAAGGTAATATCGGCCTTATGAACGCCATTACACGCTACGATGTGGATAAGGGATATCATTTCATTTCCTACGCGGTGTGGTGGATTCGGCAGGCTATTCTTAAAGCTATCTGCGAAAAATCGAGAATGATACGGCTGCCGCTTAACCGGGCAAATGAGCTGGTACAGATTGAGAAGGCCCGGAAGCTCGTTCAGGACGGGCACAGCGCCGAGGCCGAAGTCAACGAAATCGCCAAGCTGCTGGGGATGGGGCCCGAACATGTCGCGGACATTCTCAACATCAGCCGGGATTTGGTTTCTCTGGACAGTCCGGTGTACGCTGACAAAGATTCTTCCATCCTGGGGGATTTTATCGAAGATCAGGATTACAAAGCCCCGGATGAGTATGCTATGGATTCGGCCATGTACAGCGACATTGAGGCGGTACTGGAGACCTTGAATCAGAAAGAAGCGGAGATCATCAGGTTCCGTTACGGCCTTGGAACGCGGGCGCCCTTGTCCCTCAGAGAAATCGGGGATCGTTTCAACCTAACCAAGGAACGGATACGGCAGATTGAGAAGAAAGCCCTCAAGCGGCTTCAGCATCCCGCCCGCAAGCGGCTGTTGGAAAGTTACGTAGCATAGCGCTTTGCCGGGCGGTTCTTCCGCCCGGTAAAAAAATCAGCCCCACGTAAGGGTGCGCGGCTATGTTCCTGATCTGAGCCGCCGGGGGAAGAGAGGACGCCCCGTCCGCGGTTATTCCCCTGGGGGTCTTTTTATTTTGTAAATCCTTATATACTAACGAGATAGATTTTCAAATGCGCATATTCCACTGAAAAACGCCGAATTCGCGGCGCGGGAGGAGAGCCTGACGAACCCCGGCGCCTCCGCGCGAAGCGCACCAAACTCCTCTAGGAGCCCGGTAACCGGGGAGCGTTTTTTTCTTAGCGGCAATTGGACTTGAACCAATGACCGAACGGATATGAGCCGTTTGCTCTACCAACTGAGCTATGCCGCCGCAAAAATGACAATTACTATATCTAGCAAGAATGACAAATTTTGTCAAGCGGATGAGCGGCGGGTCCAGCAATTCCGGTATATAGGCCATACATTTTTTTGCATATTTCTGCATTTTACCCTTGGTTTTATTGGATTGTTTCTGTATAATTATACAGTATAAATTGTTTTCGCTGTTTCGCGCCGGGCGGCGCGGAGAGACGGTATCTCATGAGGAGGAGAATTATGAAGAAAATCAAGACAGGCGTTCTAACCGCGGTACTCTTTGCCGCGCTGGTTTCCGGGGTTTACGCCCGCGGCGGTTCCGAGGGGTCCCAGCAGATCCGGATGGCCACGGGCGGTAATACCGGGACTTATTACGCTTACGGGTCCGCCGTGGGGCAGATCCTCAACGAAAAGACGGGGATTCCCATCACAATCCAGTCGACCGGCGCGTCCAAGGCGAATATCCAGCTTATCGCCGCCGGGGAAGTGGAACTCGCCATAGTCCAGAACGATGTTATGGACTACGCTTACCGGGGAGTGGACCTCTTTAATGGAGAGAAGATCACCGACTTTTCCACTATGGCCGCCCTCTACGCCGAGGTTTGCCAGGTAGTGGCCAATCCCGCTTCGGGCATACGGACTATAGCCGACTTAAAGGGCAAGAATGTCTCTGTGGGAGACGCGGGGAGCGGGACCGAATTCAACGCCCGCCAGATACTTGAAGTCTACGGTATCACCTTTGACGACATCGGCAAGCAGAACCTGAGTTTCGGCGCTTCCGCCGACGCTCTGCGGGACAACAAGATCGACGCCTTCTTCTGCGTTGCCGGAGCGCCCACCACCGCCATTGTGGAACTGGCCATCGGCAGGGACATCGTGGTACTGGATGTCGATGACGCGCACGCTGCCGCCCTGAGCCAGAAGTATCCCTTCTACACCCAGTTCCCCATTCCAGCCGGAAGCTACCGGGGGCAGAGCGGCGAAGTAAAAACCGTGGCGGTTAAGGCTACGTTCATTGTCAGCAAAAAGCTCTCTGATGATACGGTATACAACCTGACCAAGAATCTATTTGAAAATAGGCAGGCGATAGCCACCGCCCACGTTAAAGGCGCGGAACTGTCCGCCGAATACGCGGTGTCGGGTATCTCGGTAGTCTTCCATCCGGGCGCGGAAAAATATTTTCGGGAAATTGGAGCGCTTAAATAGCGTTCCGCGAACCTTACGGAATTAGCGGGGAATCTTTAGGGTTTCGGGCGCATCTGGCACAAGCGCCGGAGCGAAGTTGCGGAACCCGCCCTGCTTCTATCGGTCCCACCTGGGTCCGGCAATCAGCGGAAGTATCCATGCGCCGCCGTGCGGCGGCGCGTAATTGCCTCTTGCGCGTTTTCCTTTTAGCGGGAACGATTCTCGCGGCTTTACTGTCGTGCGTGAAGATTCCGGCTTCCCCGGGCGGTCTTTTCCTTGCCGTCCGGGACGCGGAAACGGGCCGTCTTTACGGGAAATGGCCGCTTGGAGAAATCCCGACGGGAGAAGCGGCGGAGGACGCGCCCCGCTTTTCCGTTGAATTCATCCATTCGGTGAACAACAGTCCGGTGCGGGAAACGTTCGTTGTCGGGCGCGGCGGCGGCATTACCGTGCTGGAAGCGCGGTTCTATTCATTCGGCGCGGGGATGCCTTCCGCCCCGGGCGAGGCGGGCTCCGTTTTAAGCCGTGACGGGGACGCGCTGGTAGCCCGAGGCTTCGCGGGGGAAAACGCGGAACGCCGGGAACTCAACTACATCGTGGGAACCGTTTCGGATCATCTTTTATATATTAACGGCGAGACTGTTAGTCTGCGCGCCCTGTGCGGCAGAAATGCCCATATCAAAATACAAGTTTTAGAGGAGTAAGTAACATGACGCAGCAAGAAAAAGACATTCATGTCTTAAGCGAAGTGGAAACGGAAGAACTAATCGCCCAATTTGACCGGGAGTCCAACGTGCGCCGGTTTTCCGGCATCCCTGATTACCTTATCAAGGGAATGTTGCTCCTCTTTACTTCCTACGTGGTCTTGGTAACGCTGGTAATATCGCTGCCCGAACAGATACGCCGCGCCGCCTTTCTGGGGATACTCATTTTCGCGGGATATATGCTCTACCCAATAAGGCGCGGCATGACCAGAAAGGTGAACCACATACCCTGGTACGATTTTGCTTTGGGGATCATCGGCGCTGCGGCTTTCTTCTATTATGTGGTAAATTTTCAGGTGATCGTCAACCGGGCGATCAATCTTCGTCCGATGGATATAGCGATGGGCGTGGCCGGTATCCTCATTCTGGCGGAACTGTGCCGCCGCGTAGTAGGGATACCGATACTCGTAGTGGCAGGCGGTTTTATCACGTATGCGTTTGTCGCGGGCTTTTCGCTTAAGCGGGTTGTGCATCAGCTTTTCTACACGACAGACGGCATCATCGGAACGCCCATCGGCGTATGCTCAACATTCATCGTGCTTTTTATCTTCCTCGCCGCCATCCTTGAAAGATCGGGAATCGCCAGTTTCTTCATCGACCTGGCAAACTCCGTGGCGGGTTTCGCATCGGGCGGCCCGGCGAAGGTGGCGGTTATCGCCAGCGCCTTTGAAGGCATGTAATCGGGGAGTTCCGTGGCGAACACCGTAGGTTCGGGCAGTGTAACGATCCCTATAATGAAGAAGATAGGCTACAAGCCTGAGTTCGCCGCTGCGGTGGAAGCCGCCGCCTCGACCGGCGGTCAGATCATGCCTCCCATCATGGGGGCGGCCGCCTTCCTTATGGCGGAACTTACCGGCGTTCCCTACCCGGTGATTGCAGTCTCGGCGATCCTGCCCGCAGTCCTCTACTTTACGGGCATCTTCCTGATGATTCACTTCGAGGCGAAAAAGCTGAATCTACAGGGCCTGCCCCGGGACAAGATACCCAATTTCTGGAAACTGCTTATATCTAAAGGTTATTTGTTTCTCCCGGTAGTCGTACTGGTTAGCCTGATGAGTATCGGTTTTACTCCGGCCTATGCCGCGTTCTTCGCCATCCTTACCGCCGTTGCGGTCAGTATGTTCAAAAAAGAAACCCGTTTTACCCCGCAGAGTTTTCTTGACGCGCTGGCGGCGGGTTCCCGTAACACCATCGGCGTTGCTATGGCCTGCGCCATCGCGGGCATTGTAGTAGGAATTGTATCGCTCAGCGGCCTTGGCCAGATACTTATATCGCTGCT
>JAIRSS010000033.1 GCA_031255315.1 Spirochaetaceae bacterium | reverse complement strand
TCGGAAAACATAGCGATCTTCATACCGGCCATACTAGCACAAAAAGGAAAACGTAACTATTCGCTTGTTCAGATTAATGGGGCATCGACGTTTGCTCTTTTTTTCGTTTTTTGTCACTTTTTCCCCGTCCACCCGAATCAAACTAGCGCCTCAACCCGTAATATAACTTGTGAGTCGCAAGTCTTGGATAAAAAGATGAACTGATAGAAAAACTTTACAGTTTGCGTTACGATGAAATCAGCACACAACATCGGACGGCAAGAGGGGGCTTTCCCTGTTCTAGTTCATCAATCATATCTTAGAACAATTTCCGCCTCGTTTCGTTGGGCATCCCCGGAAATTCAGCTTACGTTAGTTACAGCGAATCAAGCATTTCAGCTATATCGAGGGCTTTTATCCGGTCTTCGAGGGATGGGGGCGCGAAAATACGCAGGATACGCAGGGAAGCGGTGAAATTTTTTACGGTTTGGGGCTTGAAGACCGTGGAGCTTTCTTCGAAATCACGCGATTCGCCTGAAACGTGGAGCCCGGTTTCAAAACTGATGGGTTCGGGTACATCGATGATGATTTCTTCCGGCCTTACGGCGTTTCCCGCCCTTGAACACAGCGCCGAAGCAAGGCGTTCCTCGTACAAATAGCGGCCCTCCGTGTCCAGGAAACGGCCGTGGGCCGCTTTGTCAAAGGGAATTTCCGCAATAACCGAGTGAAGATGGCCGTCCCTTACCCGTTTTACCAGGGCGGCTTCGGGGTAGTCCCGGCGGGAAAGCACCACGAAAAGCCCCTGATCGTCAAGCCCGTAGAGTTCCCTGGCGGCAATACCGCCACTCCGCAAGAGTGAAAGTATCGCCTTTTTGATCATCGCCGTAGCCGAGCGGACCTGGCGGTGCCAGTAAACGGTCTTGTACATGAGGTACTTGGAAAAGAGTACCGACTCAACGCCGGGTATCCCCCTGGAATCGACGGTGACTCCCCGCTCCCTGTCCGGGTAAAGCCGGTCCAGGATAAAGTCCACGTCCTGAGCGCCGTAGGGAACGCCACAATACCGGGCATCCCGGTTCAGATAGTCGAGTTTGTCTGGGTCCATGCAGCCCGAAAGCAGTTTTCGGTAAAACCCCAGTTCCCCCTGCCCACCGGATTCGGCCATGCCGGTGTCCACAATCGCGGCGGCAAGAAAGGGATCCGCGCCGGCCGCTCCGACAAGGCTTTTTACCGGCTCGTCCAGGATGAGCGAGGCGGTAAGCGATTCATGGGAACGCAGGGGCAATTCCTTAAGGGAGTGGGTATAGGGGAAATGACCCAGATCGTGGAGCAGCGCCGCGCAGAGGAAGGACCGCACCCCGCTGCCGCTGAGCCAGGCATCGGCACCCCGCCCGGCCAGGTTGAGCAGGAGTCGCCGGGCCAGGTGGTACACCCCGATTGAATGGGCCAGGCGGGTATGGGTAGCGCCGGGATAGACAATATACGCCGGACCAAGCTGAAAAATCCGGCCAAGCCGGGTAAAAGGCGCGGACCGGGTCAGTTCCGCAAGGGCGGGTGTCAGGTACACATGCCCCCACAGCGCGTCCCGAATAGGCTCCGTATACCCGTCCCGCAGCCCGCTCCAGACGTTAGCGCTCATGTCGTCATGGTATATCGCCGGGAAAGGGGATGTCTAGCGGTGGGAGGGCGGTGGCGGTGGTTGAGGGGGGGACAAGCCCCTGCTTACGGGGACAGAGCCCTCCCGCCGGCGACAGGCACTCCGCCGGGGACAGGCACTCGCCTGGGGACAGACCCCTACCGCCAGGGACAGGCCCTTGCCAGCGGGGACAGACCCCTACCACCGGGCAGCACCATTAAGACAAGAACACCACCCTAAATTCCCCCCGTTTCACGGAAGTGCCCGACATTGCGTATCTTCTGGTTGCGATAGCGTACCAGAACCGCGGGATTCCGGCGGACAAGGCCGTCTATCTCCCTAACAAGAATCTCTTTAAGCGTCTTGGCCATCGCGTCCGGGTTCTTGTGCGCTCCGCCTTCGATTTCGCCGATAACACCGTTTATCACGTTGAACTCCAGCAGGTCGGCGCTGGTGATACGCAGCATTGCCGCGGCATCCTTGGCCCTGGCCACATCCCGCAGCAAAAGCGACGCGCCGCCTTCGGGACTTATCACGCTGTAGATAGCATTCTCCAGCATATATATCTTGTCCCCGATGCACATACCCAGAGCGCCGCCCGAGCCGCCTTCCCCTATGATGACGCACACAATCGGCGTTTTAAGCTGACTAAAGTCCCTGAGATTCCGGGCTATGGCCTCCCCTATACCCCGCTCTTCCGCGCCTATGCCCGGATAAGCGCCGGCCGTGTCCACAAAAGTAATGACGGGCCGGTGAAACTTCTCCGCCTGCTTTGCCAGACGCAGGGCTTTGCGGTAACCCTCGGGGTTTGCCATGCCGTGGTTGCGGCGCATATTGTCCTTGAGAGTCCGGCCCTTCTGGTTCGCCAGAACAGTTACCGGCCTGCCGGCGAGAAAACCGATGCCCCCCACAATAGCCGGATCATCGCCAAAACAGCGGTCGCCGTGCAGTTCGACGAACTTGTCGAAAATCCTTTCAATATAATCCAGCGCGTAAGGCCGTTCCGGATGGCGGGCAAGCTCCACCTGCCTCCATATCCGCTCAGTCCGCGACCCGGCCTGTATCTTCGCCTCAAGCAGCGCCAGTTCCTCAGAAGCGCCTATCCCCGACTCCTCAATGAGCCGCCGCAGTTCCTTTATCTTGTCTTCCAATTGCATCACTTTCATATCACCTTCATGAACTTCAACATTCGGGGGGGAAGTGTCCCCCCCGCGGCGCACACGGTTGCGCCGCTCCCCCCACAGCGGGGGTTTCCCACCCCCGCAACGCCCCCGGACTAGTGTTACACGCAAACGCGGCGAACCTTTGACGAATCTTCCACGTTTAACCACGGATTTCACGGATTAACGCGGATTACACGGACGGTCTGGGATTGCGGACGAAAAATCCGTGTTCATCCGTACCTATCCGTGTAATCCGTGGTCCTTTGTCAATGATCCCCTCGTTTAACCACGAATTTCACCTGTTTAACTTGCTGACAGCGCTGTCCCCCATCTACCCATCACCCGCAACGGGCCTGTGCAGATCGATCAGGTCCGCGATAACGCGCCGCTGTTCCCGGCGGGGAACGATGATGTCAACAAAGCCCTTTTCCAACTGAAACTCCGCCCGCTGAAAGCCTTCGGGGAGGGTCTGGCGTATAGTGCCTTCGATTACCCTGGGCCCGGCGAAGCCGATGAGCGCGCCCGGCTCGGCAAGGGTGATGTCGGCAAGCATGGCGAAAGAAGCCGTAACGCCGCCCGTCGTCGGATCGCAGAGGACAATGAAGAAGGGAAGTCCCGCCTTGTCCAGTTCGGCGGCGGCGCTGGAGGTTTTCGCCATCTGCATAAGGGAGAATATCCCCTCCTGCATACGGGCGCCGCCCGACGTCGTGTAAATGAGCACCGGCAGCTTTTCCTCAGCCCCTTTGAGCAGGGCGCGGCTTACCTTCTCCCCCACCACGGAACCCATAGAGCCGCCCATAAAGTCGAAGGACATAAGCCCCAGGATAAGGGGCCTTTCCTCAATGGTGCAGAAGCCGGTTATCACCGCGTCCTTCATGCGGGCCTTGGCTTCAGCCTCCGAAAGCTTTTCCTCGTAACCGGCAAGGTCGATGGGGTTAAGGGAACGGAGGTTGGCGGAAAATTCGCGGAAGCTGCCTGGGTCGGCGATATAGGCGAGCCTCTCCGCCGGTTCCATACGGTAGTGATAATCGCACGAAGGGCAGGTTTTAAGCGCGCCGTCAATTTCCTTCCGGCTGTGTCCGGCTCCGCAGGAAGGGCAGACCAGGTCCGCCGCGTCCGCCGGGGTAGTTTTAGTGTCAGGTGGCATTTTCACACATCTCCGCTATTTCTTCGTAGTAATGAGTACCGAACCGGCC
>JAIRSS010000193.1 GCA_031255315.1 Spirochaetaceae bacterium | reverse complement strand
ACAATGTTGGGGGCGTAGTGAAGCTGGTTTATCACGCTGGCCTGTCAAGCCGGAGATCGCGGGTTCAAGCCCCGTCGCTCCCGTCAGTCAATCAAGCATGTTTGGTTAATAGCCCGTTCTCCCTGGACGGTTTTTTGCCCGCCCGTAATGTGGTACCTCTTGCCCCGGCGCAGTTCGTGTCATTGCAGGGAGCGAAGCGGTCCGGGCGGATGTCCATGTCGTTTGTCCTCTTTAGCCTGTTGTCCGGTGTTCCTTCTTTATATTCGTGAGGGCCGATAGTGGTCCGCGGTTGAATTCGGAATTGCCGGCCCTGATGCAAAGAATATTGCTAAAAATTAAAAAGTAGGGTACAGTACAAGAAATAAGCTTACAGGGTCAGTTCTGCGGACTTCTGGTAAGCTGCTAAACAATGAAGGAGTATCTACATGAATAGGTTTGTTAGGATCGTTGTATTGGGGCTGGCGGTTTGCGGCGGATTTGTTGCCTGCGCATCCACCCCCAAAGTTTCCCGGGTTGACGCGGATACCCAGACCGATTTAAGCGGCTACTGGAATGATACGGATGTCCGAATAGTCTGTGATTCCCTTATCAATGCCTGCCTGGAATCTCCCCGGGTTACTCAGGAAATAGCCGCTAAGGGGCGCCTGCCGGTGATTCTGATCGGTTCGTTCAGGAACCAGAGTGATGAACACATCGACACGTCCATTATCGCGAAAACCATGGAAATCGCCATATTCAACAGTGGAAAGGCGGATTTTGTGGCCGGGGGAGATACCCGGGAAGAACTGCGGGCGGAACGGATTGATCAGGAAAGCAACGCCAGCGAGGATACCGCCGCGGCCCTGAGAAATGAAACGGGGGCGGATTTCCTCCTCACTGGGTCGGTTAAGACCATTGTGGACCGCGCGGGAAAGACGTCGACGAGGACGTATTTTGTATCCGCTGAGTTGTCTAATATCGAAACCAATACCCGGCTCTGGATGGACCAGAACAGTGAAATAAAGAAGATCATAAAAACCCCGGGCGCGCGTCTGTAGTTAAGGATTGGCGGTATGTTCAGGTACGTTGGAAGCGGATCACTGTGTTTGGTTTTTATACTCTTACTTAGTTGCGCTACTACCGACGCCTACAGACAAATAGACGGCGAGGTATATCTCGGAAAATACGATGAAGGCGTCTCCCTCATTGATAAACGCCAGAAGGATATATACAAGCAACGGGACGCCATTCTTTTCTATCTGGACAAGGGGCTTTTAACGCATTACGCCCAACGATTTGATGAATCCGTTCCCCTCTTGCAGGATGGGGAACGGGCGATTGAAGCGGCGTATACCAAAAGCATCACGCAGGAAATCGGAACCTATATTCTGAATGACAATATCAGGGAATATGAGGGCGAAGACTATGAGGATGTATACATCAATGTTTTCAACGCCCTCAATTATTATCACCAGAACAACCTGGAAGACGCCCTGGTTGAAATCAGGCGGATGAATAACAAGCTGCAGTTTCTGGCCGCTAAATACGGGGTTCTGATGACCGGCATGCAAAAGATGGCGTTGGAGCAATCGGCGGATATTCCGGCCAATGAGTATGGAACCACCACCAAGTTCAATGATTCCGCCTTAGCCCGGTATTTGGGGATCCTCTTTTACCGGGGAATAGGGCAATACGATGACGCCCGCATAGACCGGGACCATCTTAAAGTCGCGTTCGCAAATGCCCCGGGGGTATATTCTTACCCGGCGCCGGCCTCAATAGACGAAGAATTGAATATTCCCCGGGACAAGGCCCGGCTGAACGTGCTTGCCTTCAGCGGGATGGCTCCTATAAAAGAAGAAACCGTCATCCGTATCCCCCTGCCCAATTCGCGGTGGATGAAAATAGCCCTCCCGGTTCTTGTGGACCGGCCTTCCCTGGTCAGCCGTATAGAAGCGGTAATAAATAATGGGCAGGAACGGTTTGAGTTGGAACTTCTTGAGGATATGGGGGCGGTTGCCCGGGAGACCTTTAAAGAAAAAGAGGGCCTCATCTATATGAAATCCATACTCCGGGCGACCATAAAGGGAATTTCTTCTTCGGTTCTGGATGAAGCTTCGAACCAGACGGAAGGCGGAACGAGTTTGCTTCTGGCTATTCTCAGTGTGGGCGCTCAAGTGATGGCGGAAGCTACCGAACAGGCGGATCTGCGCGTTTCGCGGTACTTCCCCGGGAAAGCCTATGTGGGAGGAATTACGCTCGATCCGGGGGTTTATTCGGTAACGGTGAATTATTACGCCGGTAATGGCCGGCTCATCGCCGCATATTCCCAGGGGCAGGTAGAAATACGGGCAAACGTGTTGAATTTGACAGAAGCCGTATGCTTACAGTGAGCGGGGGTGCCCGCTGGGGGTAAACCCTACTGTTGCAGTGAGATGCCGCGGAAGTACCGCCGCCCCTGATCCCACGCGCGCCGCCGTCAAAAGGGATTTTTCAGGGTTTTTTCATTAAGCACAATGGCGACCCGGCCTTCCCGCAGGAGCCGCCGGTTGGCCTCCGAGGAGAGGATGAGCAGAGCGTCTTCCCGGTCTATGACGGGGTCCGTAGGCCGAATGCCAAAGACGCCTCGGGCTATGATACGCAGGGGGTTGGTTCCCACCAGTTCCACCAGTTCCGGGCTTAATCCCGAAGGGATGGGGCGGAAGACGCTTGATTCGGAAACATACATGACCGGCGCGGTTCTTTCAAGATTAGCCGGATCAAAAATATTCCGGTCGTAAATAAGGTTCATATCGGTATCCCACACCTTGGGGAAGATGCACGGTTCGGTCAGGGCGGTGCTGTTCCTCCCGTGAACAGCGGTCTCCTCGCTTGCGATGATAAGGACCCCTGAGTATTCCGCCGCGGGAACGGGAATAAGGATCCTGGGCGGTTCCAGGGGCCGGCTATGCCTGATGATTCGGGAAGAGACGGCCGTCAGGTCCAGGCTATACGAAGCGGTAAGAGCGGTAAGGTCCGTGGATAAGACGGGCGGAACCCTCCGGACGGTATTAATGACAAGCGTGGGAAGACGGAAGGAAAATTCACCCCGGTTTATCAAATCTTCTATTGTAGTGGATGAATCTACCGGGAGGGCCAAAATATGCGGCAGTATAAGATTGACGTATTCAACGTTGATGATTTCTTCCGCTTGGGACCGGCCTGTGGGAAGTTTAATCCTCGCGGAGGCCAGATTCAACGTTACCGCGGCGTTTAGTTCCATCCGATCCCATTCGATCATCCCGGAAATATCGATCTTAGTCTGTCCTGCAACCATTGCGGCAGTCAAAATTAATAATCCGGTAATATAGCCTCGCTTCATGTCCAGTGTACCCTTTTCCCCCTGTATTACTTTATCGGCGTTTTCAGGCTTCTTCCCACACGCAGCGTCTCTTCCAGGCTTATCCCATTGGCAGCCGCCAGCGTTTCAGGGTCCACGTTGTAGGCCAGCGCTATGGACCAAAGGGTTTCTCCCTGTTTCACCAAATGGGTCCCCGTAAAAAGGGAGGCCTCCACAGCCGTAAAACCAGCCTTCCGATACGGTCCAACATCTCTGACGGCGGGTATACGAATGCGCTGCCCTATTTGCAAGTACCGCTCCCTGAGATTCCGGTTGGCTTCGGTAATTTGAAGAACAGATACCCCGTAATGTGCGGCCAATTCCGAAAGGGTGTCTCCGTATTGGATAGTATGAAAGTGATACCGTATAAGGGGCATATCCGTCTGGGCGAGGACTTCCCGCAGGGCTTCCGCATCAACGGCCCGTACCTTAAGCGAATATCCCGTACCCGGCGGGGTAACGCCGTAATAAAGCTCCTGGTTGGCGGCTTTCAGGATTTCCCTATCTATCCCCGCCGCTTCCGCCAGGATTTCCAGGTCCGCCGGACGATCTACCGGAACCCTCGTCCATTGCGGGTCTTCCGGCCAGAACGCTTCAAAGCCGTAACGCCGGGGGTCGGAAACGACGGCCGCCACCGCCAAGAGCTTGGGGATATAGTGCGTAGTTTCAGTTTTGAAGTACTTCTTATCCGAAAGTTCCCAGTAATCTTTAATTCCCGTCCGGCTAATGATCCGGTTGACCGCCCCGAGTCCCGCGTTGTACGCCGCCAATGCCAAGGCCCAATCTTGAAGCTGTCTAAAATTATCTTCCAGCTTGCTGAGGGCGCCCTGGGTAGACTTCCAGAAATCCATCCGCTCGTCCACCCACTCAGTAACCTTCATATCGAATGGGATTATACTGTTCTTCATAAACTGCCACAGCCCCGCAGCCCCGGATGAACTTCTGGCGGTGGGCAGAAAGGCGGATTCAATCACCGGCAGGTATAAGAGTTCCGGGGGCAGCCCCCGCTCCTCAATTTCCCGGCGTATAAAGGCCAGATACGGTTCTCCCCGGGTCATGACCTGTTTAAGCCAGGAAAGCCCGCCGGGGCTGGTGTATTGCCGTATATACCGCTGGGTAAGGGGATGGTCCAATCCCGGTATCATCGGCGTAAAGGCCGTCCCGGAAAGAACCCCAAAAGGCAGCCGTTCAATCTCGTCCGCTTCTCTGGACCGTACCTGACGCACGGGCCGCCCCGGGTCAATAAATTCCCCCGCTTCCTGAGTATTTTCCGCTTCCAAAGCGGCGGATATTTCCCCCGCCGTCTGTTCTGAGACCGCTTGTTCCGCTCCCCAAGCCGTGTTTGCCGCCAGAAGCAGCGCGGCAATAAACCGCCGCGGCGAAAAAACGCCTGCCGCGCCGTGTTTCAACTTCGCCGGTACCGGTAAAGGATTCATCAAAATTTTTCTCCATAATAAATCCCCGCCCATTCCCAGCGACCATGAATCTCCGGGTTCGGGGGAAAATATATCTTCCTGAAATAAAAATACCAGACCGAAATATACCGGGACCAGCCCCAGGTGCGCCAAAACGCCTCGTTAGCGTTGGATTCGGAATCCAACTGCGCCGCATAGCGGATGCGGTTTCCCCGCATGAAATCAGAAAGGTTAAATTCGGCCATGCCCGTGTTATCCTCGTCTTCCTGTTCCCAGGAACGGGCAAAGAAATTCACCTTCGCCGGGAACTGTCTGAGTCTGACGCTGTTTCCCGTATCTAACGCGGATTTGACGGCGTCGAGCAAGGCGTTCAGGCTTTCAAACGTCCAATCCTTGGGAGAATTGTTGAAATCAACAAGCTGTTTCGCATAGGTGTACGCGTTGGGAAACCCCGGAATTATCGTACCATAATATGGAAGGAATTTGGTGTAGGCTTGAATGGCGCCGTTCCAATCGCCGGTCTGTTCGCAAGCCCGCCCCAGCATGAAGTAGGCGCGGCCCAAATCAACCTTGTCGGGAAACCGGGAGATCAGCGCTTCGTAATACCCTATGAGTTGTTCCGGGTTGGTTACTAAGGAAATAAGCCGGTTTAAGGCGATAAAATGGATTGATTCTCCCCGAACGGTAAGATCCGGGTGGTTTTTTATGATACGATCGAAATAAAGGGCCGCTACCGGGTGGGCTTCCTCCTGGATATACGCGAAAGCAATTATAAGGTAGTAATAGGCGCTGTAGGGATCCTCCGGATTTTCCGATATCCAGGAATTGAGAAAATTGATGAGCCGTCCATATTCTTTTTGCCGCGCATATTCCATGGCGATTTCCTGTACCACCGGGAATTGAACCTCGCCGTTCCGCCCGTCAATTCTCAAAAGCGTGAAAAGGTCCTGAAAAATTTCCCGTTGATGCGTGTTTCCGGTTATATAATACGAATCATAGCGGGAAAACCTCCCCCGGACGGAATCCTCCAGCCCGGCCGGGCGTTCTTCCGAAACATTGTCCTCGATACCTGTTCCTATATCCTTACAACCGGAAAAAAATACCGGGATGTACAAGACGGCTAAAAAGCTCACGGCCGCCGTCCCGGACAACCAGCGGTTTTTGTCATTTTTCACGAGAGTTATTTTATCATGCGGTATGCCCATTGGCAAGAGAAGGCCCGGCGCAGTATATTATTGAATATGCGCCGCAGAAGAATTCAGAAAATAGCCGCTGGAATCATTTTTGTCTTAGGTCTTTTGTTCATGTTTTTGGGTTGTGGGTTTCTCTTGGGCAGTCTGGCTGAAATATCCGGAATATCCGTCTTAAGTTCCTTCTTTTTTGTTATTATTGGTTCCGGATGCGCGTCTTTAGCGGTAAAATTCAATAAACGTTCCCTTTACCTCTTTTTCGCCGCTTTTTTTCTCCTCGTGGGATTTTTTCTCTTCCTGTCGGCCCTCAAAATAGTGCCGCTGGTCTTTACAAAGTGGTGGCCTATTCTTTCAGTCTTTGCCGGACTTGCCCTGATACCCGCAGGCTGGCGGCATTACGGAAAGATCCGGCCCTGGTATCTGGTTCCTTCCGCGGCGTTCATCATTTTAGGCTGCGTACTCTTGATCTTTTCACTGGATATCGTGTCCTTCTCTTTCAAGCAATTCATGCTGAACTGGTGGCCCCTTCTGCTGGTCCTGGCCGGTCTTATCCTGGTTTTAATTTCCTTGAGTACAAAAGGTAAACTTGAGGATACCCGGTCGTGACGTGTACGCTAGAAAACCGCCGCCGCCTTCTTTCCGGCCAAGGGTTATCCTGTATCCATATCTTTTTTCTCTTCGCCTTCTGCGGATTTGCTTTTTCCTGCGGAACCAATCCGCGCGTACGGGAGGTTCCCTTACTGGCGGTTCCGGGCAGCCAGCCTTCTCCCCGTGTTTCGAGCGGCATTGCCGAGGAGATCCGCCGGTTGGTCGAGAACGGCTCTTTCCCGTCCCTGTTCAAGGCCCTGGAGGTGATCCGCGACAGAAATCTAGGGGAGTCCGAATTTGGCCGGCTTATGAATACCGTCGCCATAACCCTGCTTCAAAAGGTGTATCCTTCCCTGCAAAGCCAGTCTCTTGGGACAAGCCCTCCCGCCCATGCCTATACCCGGATACTCCGGGAGGCGGAACGGGGTAATTACGTATACGCCGCTCGGAATTCCCAGGATTACCTGGAACATACGCTTCCCTTTCTGGCGCTGCTCAAGGAAACCCGTCTCGAAAAGCTGGACGCCGCCCGGGCGGATTTAATCCGGGCGCGTGCATTGAATAAAGATTCAGTCCTGGCCCCCTTTTTCCTGGGGCTTATTTACGAGCGTTCCGGCCTTCTCGCCGCGGCGGAGGAAGAGTACCGCTACGCCCGCGCCGTTTCCGGGGACTGCTACCCCGCCGTTATGGGTCTTGCCCGGATCCTGGAAATTCAGAATAACCGGGAGGAAGCCATACGCCTGCTCTCGGACCTTATTATTCAGTACCCGGATAACCTGACCATAAAACGGCAGTTGGCCGTTGCCTACTATAATAACGGGAATTGGTCCCGGGCCGAGCCGGTTATCGCTGAAGTTCTCCAACAGGACGCCCAGGACGGGCGGTTCATCCTGATGCAGGCCCATGTCCTCGTGGAACAGGGGCAATTTCTCCAGGCACAGGCCCTCCTGGACCTTTTGGGGGCTATGGACCCCAATAACCGGCTCTATCTCTTTCTCAGAGCGCGGGTCCTGGCCGAGGGTTACCGCAACCGGGATTCGGCGCTGAATTACCTCCGTTCCATCATGAGGACCTATCCCTCCGATGATGAAGCCTCGGTCTATGCCGCCCACCTCCTCATGGAATCCAGCCGTGCCGAAGACCGGATTGAAGGCCAAGAACTCCTGAACCGCCTCCTGGCCGCCGAAAATCCCTCGCTTTTGGTCGTGAACCTGGCGCTTCAAGACGTCATACACCGGGAAGCGTGGGACGAAGCCCGGCCTTACCTGGACCGCCTTCTTGCAGAACGGCGTTCTTCCCCGGATCTCCTCAGCGCCTACAAAGTTGAACGGGGCCTGGGCGACAATTTCGCGGCGCTCCAGGCCGCCCAGGAACTCTACGAGCGGGATGTCTCCTCCGAAGAAGGAATAAACACCTACATCTCCGCCCTTATTGATACAGGCCGTAACGCGGAAGCCGGCGGCCTGATAGAAAGCCGGCTTTCTTCCCTCCCCGGCGGCAGTCTTAAAGGCCGGTATTACTATCTTCGCAGCCGGCTGTACGCCAGCGAGGACGCGGCGATGAACGATCTTCGTTCCAGTTTATTTGAGGATCCCCGCAACATTGACGCCCTAACCGCCATGTTTGAAATCTACCGCCGCCGTAGAGACGACAGCCGGGCGGTATTCTACCTAAAACAAGCCCTAGCCCTGGCCCCGGATAATCCCCAGCTTAGACGCTACGCCTCCGAATACTCCGCCCTTTTAGGCGGCGGGTAATATAGGGAGGCTGGTCAAAATTTGAAAATTTTGACCAGCCTCATTTGACAAGATCCGGTTTTTTCATCACAATTTGATGCATGAGAATCTTGTCCGTACGTTTTTAGATTCTCTATCTATCAAGCTGTTTTAAGGAGTTTATTATGAAAAAATTTGTATGTACTATATGCGGCTATGTGTACGATCCCGCTGTAGGGGACCCCGACGGCGGTATAGCTCCCGGTACCCCGTTTGAATCAATCCCGGACGGGTGGGTTTGTCCGGCCTGTGGTGTCGGGAAAGATGACTTCTCTCCGGCAGTGTGATGTAATGATGCTCTCAAGAGAAGATTTCATCTTTACTATAGGATATGACGGCGCTTCGGCGGTGGTTGACGGCCAGGCTAAACGACGGTATGGCTCCTTGTCCACCGCAGAACTGGCGGAAAAAGGTCTTTTCCGCGCCGCCTATTCTTCCGCAGTGTACTCCAAAGATCCCGGGGAACTCCAAACCGTAGTGCAGGCTTACAACAAAGCATCCGGCTCCTCTTTTACCGCGGCCTCTCCCCTGGACCGCCTTTTTGGGGTCTTTCCCGTGAATATTAAGCGATCCATGACGCTGTAGGAACCCGTTTTTCACCTTCTTTCCCAACGAACGTCCATAATGCGTATGCGGACAGCGGGGGGCGCTGAATAGACGCATCAAGCAGTTTGTTGCGCTTCGCGCTTAAAACCACCAAAAACCGCCTTAGAGGTGGTTTTTTACCCTCGCACCAGGCTGCCAGCAGCCTGGTGCATTTGTAGATTTTTTGTATATACATGCAAAAAATCCCGATTAATGGGCATGCTTTTGGAGTTTGCAAGGTATAAATATTCATAAAATGAATATTTATACTATTTTACGCGCGAAGCGCAACAAACTCCTAGTACTCCCCGAAGTCTAAAAGCACTTATCTATTCAGGATTTTCCTGATATAATACTAACGGGAGGAAATTATGCTAAAGCCAAACATAAAATACCGGGTCACCTTGACCGCGGAAGAACGGGAAACGTTGCAGAAACTTATCAAAAACGGGAGAACCGCCGGCGACCGTATACGCCATGCCCAGATACTGCTTGCCTTGGATGAGAGACCCGCCAATGAATCCTGGTCCGACAGAGCCATAGCCGCCGCCTATGGCTCAAACCTACGGTCTATCGGGAACATCCGCAAGCGGTTTGTGGAAGAAGGGTTTCAGGCGGCCCTGGAACGAAAAAAACGGCTGGTTCCCCCGGTTATCAAGATAGACGGAGCGGCGGAAGCGAAG
>JAIRSS010000178.1 GCA_031255315.1 Spirochaetaceae bacterium | reverse complement strand
CAGTTTTCGTTCGGCGTGGGTTGCCTCGAATTGCTCTGCTTTTGACCGCAGACCCGCCTCAAATTCCGCGACAGCATCCGTTGTGACTTTTTCCCGTTCTTTTGTGTCCATAGGTATCCCCTCCCGTGGGATACCACAAGTATATCATACTTTCCCGTTTTACCCCGAAAAAGAAACTGCACCCCGTTCCCTGTATAATGAGTTGGTTATTATCCCATTATACCACATCCGGGCAGGGGTTTCTTTTTTCCCATCGAACTCACGTTATTTATCGTCCGTGACATAGAAGAAGCCCTCGTTCTTTCGGACGGCGTGTACATACCGATAGGCTCGGCCGGATAAACGTCCCGCCGCTTCCCGGTATCGGCGGAATTCTCCGCCCAAAAACAGATCATCCTGGAAGCAATAGGGGTATACTCAGCGCGTCCGTACGGGAGGCGGCGTTCTTAAACGGCCGCCGCTATACCGCCGCGCCGCAGCCGTCTTCCCGCCCAAGCAGTACGTCCATTACCCGCTTGTCCGCAGCCTGGGCTGGATTCAGGCCGGACAGGGTTGTAAGGAGGTGTTCCAGATGACGGGGCGGCTGTCCGGCCAGGAGATATTCCCGGCGGAACCGGGCGTCTTCCGGGAAGAGAAGGCCGTCTTCCCCGGAAGCGGCAAAGCCCAGCGCCGCCCGGTATACCTCCGCGATTCCTTCAAAGGGCCGCCCGTGCCGGGCGCAGAGAAGCGTGGCCCCGGTTACACGGTCGTCCCGGCTTAGTTTGCGGGGTACATCCCGGCCTACCCGGAAAACCGTATCCCCCAGGGCCCGGTTTTTGAACCGCCTAAGCAGATCTTCGATATGCTCCGTCAATTCACTTCGGCTGTATACGCCCGGATATTCCAGGACCAGTGCGGCGGCGGCCTCTTTCATTGCCCGGCGGGCCCCGCGTTCAACTTCCGGCGCGGCCAAAACTTCGGCAAGACTCGTTTTTTCCGGCTCGGCGCGGTATCCCAGATACGCCGCCGCCGCGTGGCCCAGGTTATGAATAAAGAGCTTCCTGTCTACATAGGCGGAGACGGCGTCCACCGGATACAGACCGGCGACGTCAACCGGAGGGCCGCGAAATCCCCGGGCGTCTACAATCAGGGTCTCGTATTCCTCGGCAAACAGCAGGAGGGGGTCTTCCCGTAAATCCTCCGCCCGCATAAGGGGAACCATCTTGCCGATGCTGGTTTCTATCAGACCCGCCATCCGGTCAAGGGGAAAGGCGCTCCCCAATGCGGCGGCCAGGGAGGTTCTGAAGAAATTCGCCGCCCCGCGAAGGTTTTCCGCTATGATAATATCAAGGGGCCGGTCCGGCCTTACCCTGAACCGTTCCCCCAGTCCCCGGGCGAGGACCGGCAGGATGTGGGGTACGGCTCCTTTGCCTACGCTGGAAGCAGCCATATCAGCGGAAACGAGTTCCCGGACAACCGCCTCCGTATCCCGCCCGTCCACCGCCCGCACCGGACCTATACTGCGGCGCTCATCAGGCGATCCGTCCCGTTTGACAACCACCGGGTACCATCCGGCCTCGTTCAGCAGGGATACAATCCGGGGATTGACGTCGACAAAAACGACGTCCCAGCCGGAGCGGGAAAACAACTGCCCGATGAAGGAGCGGCCGATGTTTCCCGCCCCGAATTGTACCAGTTTCATCCACGCGGCCCTGAACGCTTGGGGGCTTTACGGATACCGCCGGCGCTTAAGCCCGCCATACGCCGGACACTCCCGCGCAGGAGCTTAACGCCTCGAAACGAGCGCCCCCGGCCTCCACCTGGGCGGCGGCGCGGATCACCGCTTCCCCGCCTGAAACCGGGATATGGATGAACACAAGGCAGGCGCCGGGATTTTCCGCCAGGCGGTCCCGCAGGGGGTAGAGGTCCGCTTCCTCCCGCACCGCCCCTTCGGACAGCCGGATATGCACCTCCCGGCAGGCGCGTTGCTGATCCGCCGCAGAACCGGCGGCGTTTTCTTTGGCCGCCGCCCGCATAAGCCGCGCAAGGTCCGGGACGCTGGACGCCTTAAAGCCAGGTTTTTCGGGGTTTTTGTCGTTTGCAGGATCAATGCTCCCCTTAAGCACGGTAAACTCATCCACCGTAAGCAGATCCTTGCACTCCTTCCAGACCGACGCGAAGAACACCAGGTCTATTTCCCCCTCGAAATCTTTAAGGGTCCCAAAGGCCATCTCGTTGCCCTTCTTATCGGTGAACTCCCGCAGGGAGGTAAGGAACCCCGCGATAGTATAGGTCCCCTTGGCTGCGGACGCGGGATTGGCAAGTTTAAGGTCCGCCTTGTACTGCCAGACATTCCGGTACTTGTCCCATTTCCGGGCCTGGGCTTCGGCCTGGGCCGCCGCAGCTTCGGCGTCTTCCGGGCTGACCCACTCCTCGGCCAAAAAGTTGTAGCGGTCTTTGTCTTTCTGGTATTCGAGCTTACCTTTGAGGATGGCGACGTTGCCGGCTTCGATTTTATTTTGGCACGCCTCCCATGCGCCGGAAAAGAAGATACCCTCAATTTCGCCGTTGTAATCCGCCAGGGTAACAAACGCCATCTTTCCGCCCTTCGAGGTATTGATAGTTTTAACCGTCTTGATGATCCCTACAAGAACGCAGCTCCCCAGGGCGGCGGTTTCAGGCTTCCCCAGGTCTACTTTCACCACCCGCCGCCACAGGTCCTTATAATCATCCATAGGGTGGCCGGAAAAATAGAAGCCAATGAGTTCTTTCTCCGCCTTGAGTTTTTCCCCCCGGCTTGTATCGGGGAACGGATCAAACACGAAGTCGGGGTATTCCCGTTCCCCCGTATCCTCAAAGAGGCTGGTTTGACCGAATTGCTTGTCGTCTTTCTTGCCCTGGGCGTATTCCACCGCCCGCTCAAGATTCCCCATCAGGGTCGAGCGGGAAACGCCGAAGCGGTCGAAGGCTCCGGTCTGGATCAAAAGGCCGACCACGCTCTTTCCCACCGTTTTGATGTTCACCCGGTCAAGAAAATCGATAAAGCTTGTGTAGGGGCCGTCCTGCCGGCAGGCGACGATTTCATCGGCGGCGGCGGCCCCAAGACCCTTGATCCCCAGAAACCCATAGAAGATGCGCCCGTCCGCCACGGAAAAATACTTCTGGGAACGGTTAATGTCCGGCGGATCAATGGCAAGGCCCATCTTGCGGGCCACTTCGATATAGGCGCTGAGTTTGTCTTTGTCGGGGCTGCCGATTTCGTTTGTCAGGTTGGCCGCCATGAATTCCGCGGGAAAGTTTGCTTTGAGCCAGGCGGTGCGGTAGGACAGCACCGAATAGGCTGCGGCGTGGCTCTTGTTAAAGCCGTATTCCGCAAACGGGACCAGAATATCGTAGATGCGGCCCGCCGTCTCTTCGGAAAACCCCTGTTTGACCGCCCCGGCGATAAAGGGCGCCTTTTCCTTGGTGATTATTTCCTTCTTCTTCTTCCCCATGGCGCGGCGGAGCAGGTCCGCCTGGCCCATACTGTACCCGGCGATGATCCGGGCCACCTGCATGACCTGTTCCTGATAGACGATAACCCCGTAGGTTTCCTTGAGCGCCTCTTCCAGAGACGGATCGGGATACTCAATCTTTTGCCGGCCCCACTTGGATTCGATGAATTGGGGGATGTACTGCATCGGCCCCGGACGGCCCAAACTGTTGAGGGCCGTGAGTTCCTCAATGCTGACGGGTTTCGCCTTTTTCAGAATCTCCTTCCACCAGGTTTTTTCAAACTGAAACACCCCCTCGTTCTTTTCTTCCGCCAGCATAGCGTAGGTTGCCGGATCGTCTTCCGGAACAGCCTCAATGTCGAAATTCGCGTATTGGCCCTTCTTGTCGCGGATCAGGTCCTGGGTGTTTTTAATCAGGTCCAGGGTCTTGAGGCCCAAAAAATCCATCTTCACCAGGCCGCAGCTTTCCAGGAAGTTCATAGTATACTGGGTGGCGATGCCGCCGCCCTTGGACTCAGGTTCCCGGTAGAGGGGGACGTAATCGGTCAAGGCGGTTTTGCCTATCACGATCCCCGCGGCGTGAAGGCTCGAATGCCGGTTAAGCCCTTCCAGTTTGCGGGCGAGGCTGAAAAGTTCGGTGTATTTCGGGTCCGTTTCCAGTTCCCGTAATTTCGGCTCTCCCGCGAAGGCCTTGGCCAGGGTGATCTTGGGATCTTTGGGGATGAGCTTGGTGATCATCTCCGATTCGGGAATACTGATGTTCAGGGCTCTGGCCACGTCCTTAACGACCTGCTTGGCCCCCAGGGTTCCAAAGGTGATGATCTGCCCCACCCGTTCCTTGCCGTATTTATTGGTAACGTATTTGATCACGTCTTCACGGCGCTCGTTGCAGAAGTCTATGTCAAAGTCGGGCATGGAGATCCGTTCCGGGTTGAGGAAGCGTTCAAAGAGCAGCCCGTACTTGAGGGGATCAATGTCGGTAATCCTCATGGCGTAGGCTACGATAGACCCGGCGCCGGAACCCCGTCCGGGGCCCACCCAGATGCCGTGTTCCTTCGCCCAGTTGATAAAGTCCGCCACGATGAGGAAATAGCCGGTAAAATTCATCGAAATGATAGTAGTAAGCTCATATTCAGCCTGCTGAACCACCTGTTGCGGCATACCGGGGTAGCGTTTGGCCAAGCCTTCCATAGTAAGATGCCGGAGATACTCGTCGGCGTTCTGAAACCCGGCGGGTATCTCGCATTCCGGAAGATACTGAGGCAGGTCTTTCGTCTTGACCCGGGGGATTTCGGCGTTGCACCGTTCCGCGATGCGCGCTGTATTGGCGAGAGCCTCAGGATAGTCCGGGAAGAGGGCGGCCATTTCGTCCCCGGACTTCAGGTAGAATTGATCCCCGAAATAGCGTTTCCGCCGTTCTTCGCTTCGCAGTTTGGCGGTCCCGATACAGAGCAGGACGTCGTGAGCCCCCGCGTCTTCCTGGTTAAGGTAGTGGACGTCGTTGGTAGCCGCAAGGGGAATGCCGTTCCGCCGGGATATATCAACCAGGACGTCGTTTATCTGCCTCTGGGAAAGGTCTCCCTTGAGCCACGCGGCGGTTATGCCGTGATCCTGGATTTCCAGGTAGAAATTGGGGTTCCCCTGTTCATCCGTTCCAAAGAGATCCCGGTAGTACCGGGCCTTCGCCTCGGCCTCCCCCGTCTTCCCCGCCTGGATAAGCCGGGGTATCTCTCCGGCCACGCAGGCCGAAAGAACGATGAGGCCCGCGCGGTATTGGGCCAGAAGCTCGTCGTCCACCCGGGGCCGGTAGTAAAACCCCTCCGTGTAGGCGAAGGAGCAGAGTTTTATCAGGTTGAAGTACCCCTCCCGGCTCGCCGCCAAAAGGACCAGGTGATAATATTTGTTGTCGCTCTCGGCGCCCTTCTTTTCATGCCGGGAACCGGGCGCCACATAGACTTCGCAGCCGATGATAGGATGGATGGGGCGCTTCCGCTTCACATGTTCCCCGTTTTGATTGACGGTTTCTTCGCAGGCCGCCAGGAATTCCATGGCCCCGAACATATTGCCGTGGTCCGTCAGGGCCAGGTGCCTCATGCCGAGTTCTTCGGCCCGGTCCGCAAGGCTCATCACTGAAACCGCGGCGTCTTGGAGGGAAAAGTCCGAGTGGACGTGGAGGTGGACAAAATCAGTCATGGGGTGAGTCTACCAGGGAAGGCGAATTCCCGGCAAGCCCGGCGCTTTTACGGCGGTGATACGTCCATATCACCGCCGGGTATATACGCCTCCCAGGACAGGGGGCTGGATCGGCTTGTCTATCCTATGCGCATATTTTACAATAACAAAAATATGAAAGAGGAACTCTTTTCCCGTCGTTTCGCCCCGCCGCCGTCCGCGCTGATCCTGGTTTCCAAA
>JAIRSS010000173.1 GCA_031255315.1 Spirochaetaceae bacterium | reverse complement strand
CACCTTAACCGGAATGCGGGAGATTAAGCTGAAAGCCGATAAGAACCGGTCAATGATTTTCATATCCTTCGCCTGTATCTAGAGGCTTTCCCAAAACTTCAGTTTTTGGGAAAGCAACCATGAAATTCGCGGTTTTGCAAGCCTGAAAAACCGCAAGAGCCTGTCCCAAAACCGTGCGCGTAGCGCACAGTCAATTAGTTTTGGGACAGGCTCTACCATACATAAAAACGCGGACAGAATGCAGACGACCGGCGCGTTGAGCGGCGGTATAGACGCCTGGGGAACGGCGAAGGCGGCGGCTGCCGCGTCTGCGGCACGACGGCTGCGTATATGTATACAGATGACTTCGCCGGAGTCCATAAAAACAGTATAACGGAGACGCGGGAGACAAGACAATATCACGCCGGCGGGCGCGCCGGATGAACATCCGCTTCGCTGGACTGCTTCGCCCGGCAATGTGCCGTACACCAGTATGACGCTATGGTTCATTCGTATAATTCGCGGACGGTATTCCGCCCGTCGAACTCACATTAAAAGCCGTTTTTTCGCGGTATTCCGCTCCGGCGCTCTTTACCGGTTCGTGAAATGGGGATAAACTTTATCAATAGCGGCGGGGTTGAACTTTTTGGGTTGAGGCCGGCTCAAGTAGGATGGAAAAGTGATTGATTCTGCAACGAAGGTGCGTTTTCAAATCAACGATCCCCGGGCGTCCCGGGAAGAGCGGATTGCGGCGCTGAAAACCTGGGAAGCGGGGCGGCGGGATCCGGTTCCCCTGGCGGCTGTTCCGCTAATGGAAGTGAACAACCATATCCACACGATTTACAGTTTTAGCCCCTATACTCCGGCTATGGCGGCCTTGCGCAGCCGGGAAGCGGGATTGGGGGCGGCGGGTTCGGTGGATCATGACTCCATCGCCGCGGCGGAGGAGATGATCGAGGCCTGCGCCGTCTTGGGCATAGGCGGCTGTTCCGGGTTCGAGCTTCGGGTAAGCTTCAAAACCGGCGCGGACGGTAAGCCGGGGCCCTTCGCGGATCGCAAGATCAACAACCCCGATTCGGCGGGAATCGCCTACATGACCGTTCAAGGGATACCCAAACCGGCTGTTCCCCGTGCGGCGGAATTCCTGCGGCCCCTGCGGGAGGAGCGGCTGGTTCGCACGCGGGCCATGACCGAAAGGGCCAACGCGGCGCTTCGGGAGGCGGGGCTTGGGGAAATTGATTTTGACCAGGACGTGCGGGGCTGTTCTCAATTTGATGCCGGCGGCGGCGTTACTGAACGGCACCTCTTGGCGGCGGTGGCGGGGGTCTTCATCAGGAACTATGGGAAAGGCCCGGAACTGGTTTCGGCGTTAGAGGGTAAACTGGGAGTAAAAGCGCCCCCCCAGATTAGGGCGTTGCTTGCCGACCGCGAAAACAGGCACTACCTCTATGATTTGTTGGGGATTTTAAAATCCGCCTTCCTCCCCCGGATATTCATTCAGCCCGGCGGGAAGGAATGTATCCCCGCCCGGCAGGCAACGGCCTTTGCCAAAGACATCGGGGCCGTCCCCGCCTATGCCTACCTGGGGGATGTGGAAGAATCGCCGACCGGGGACAAGAAGGCCGAGCGTTTTGAAGACGCCTTCCTGGAATCCCTCTTTGAGGAGCTTTCCCGCTTGGGGTATCAGGCTGTTGCGTATATGCCGCCCCGGAACACGAAAGAACAGCTCCGCCGGGTTCAGCGGCTTTGCGGGGAATGGGGTTTTATGGAAATATCCGGCGTGGACATCAATAGTTCCCGCCAGTCTTTCAACTGCCCCGAAGTCCTGCTCCCGCCGTTCCGACGCCTGGTAGATACTACCTGGGCCCTTATCGCCCATGAACGGCTGAGTTCGCTGGATAGGAATCTCGGCCTCTTTGCTCCGGGCAATCCATTGGCGGCGGAGCCCCTCGGGAAACGCATTGCCGTCTATGCGGAGGAGGGGAGGAGTTCGGGGGCGGGCGATGAAGCGTCGTGGCGCCGCGTCATTCAAGCGGTAACAACGGCGCGGACGGAAAAGCGTTCCTAGGAGTTTGTTGCGCTTCGCGCATAAATTAGAAACAGGTTCTAAGACCGAGAAGATTAAGGAGAATGTATTTATGAACAACCACAGAGAACATCAAAGCCTGGCAACTCTTATTCGGGGATTGTACCTGGCCGCTACGGGAAAATTCTGGATGGTCTGTCAGGATTCCCCGGAAGTTTTGACTGTTCCCACGGACGCCCTCACGGTGGACATTTCCTGTATACAGGATTATGGGGCTTTGCCGTCCCGCGTTGACGAGGACGCGGCGAAGATACTCAACGAAGCCTTTACCGCCTGGGAATTTGACCGGGCGCCTTCGGGGATGGAGGCGGTTGCCAGGACGGCGCGGACGCGCAATTTTCCTTCCTGTATCGCGGTAAAAAACGGCGGGGCCCTGGAAGCGGTGTACTGGATAGACCGGGACGTGGACGCCCTGCGGGAACGTATGGCGGCGCGGGACGGGACGCTCCTGGAAGTACCCCGGGAACGCCAGCGCTTGGAAGAATCCGTCCTGACTCCACGGCTGGACGCTTCTGATCGCGCGAATGTAGTGAAGAACCGTATCGCCGTAGTTACCGGCGGCGCTCAGGGGTTTGGGGAGGAGATAGTCCGGGGGCTTGCCGTATCCGGGGCGTTGGTGTTCATCGCCGATCTCAATGGCGAAGGGGCGGAAAAGCTGGCCGCGCACATCAACGCCGCCGAAAGGCGCACCGCCGCCGTACCGGTAACGGTTGATGTTTCAAACGAGGCTTCGGTGGCGGCCCTGTTTCAAACAGTGCAGGAAACCGCCGGAGGGCTGGACATCTGTATCAGCAACGCCGGCGTGCTTCGGGCCGGCAGCGTTCTGGAACAAGAGGCAGAGGACTTCCAATTTGTTACGAATATTAATTACACCGGTTATTTTCTTGTGGTGAAACATGCCGCCCGGCTTCTCAAGCAGCAGCACCTCACCGCTCCGGACTGGAAGACCGACATCATTCAGATCAATTCCAAATCGGGGCTTGAAGGCTCCAACAAAAACGGGGCCTACTCGGGGGGTAAATTCGGCGGCATCGGGCTTACCGCCAGTTTCGCCCTGGAACTGACAGCCTACAATATCAAGGTGAACGCGGTCTGTCCGGGAAATTTTCTGGACGGCCCGCTGTGGTCCGACCCAGAAAAGGGCCTTTTTGTGCAATACCTCAAGGCGGGCAAGGTTCCCGGCGCAAAGACCATCGCCGACGTAAAAGCCTTTTACGAGGCCAAAGTTCCTATGAAGCGTGGTTGTACCGGCGCGGATGTGATGCGGGCCATCTATTATATTGTAGAACAGGAATACGAAACCGGTCAGGCCGTCCCGGTTACCGGGGGGCAGGTGATGATGCACTGACAGGCGGCATGGGGGTAGTGATGGAACAAGCGCGGGAACCGCAGACGGACCTCAATTTTGACAAGGTTTGGGCTGCGTTGATGGAACTCTGGGAGTCTCAGAAAGAGACAGACCGGCGGATGCAAGAGACGGACCGACGGATGCAAGAGACGGACCGGAAGATAAGCAGATTGGGGAGCAGGCTTGGCGATCTGATTGAACACCTGACCGCCTCGAATATTCTGGAAGAGTTCGAAAAATTGAACTATCAGTTTACCCGTATTTCCCGGAACACCAAAATAAAAGACCCGGACAACCGGATTCTGGCGGAAATCGACCTGTACCTGGAGAACGGGGAATATATCATGGTGATAGAGGTAAAATCGTTATTAACGCTGGCGGACGTGAAGGATCATATAAAACGGATGGAGAGGATACGGCGCTACAGCGATATACACCAGGACGGGCGGAAACATCTCAGTTCCGTAGCCGGGGCGCTTATTGAGGAGGAGGCCCGGGATTTCGCGCTGAGAAGCGGGATATACGTGATAGAACATCCCGGGGAGGCGGTGCGGATACTTGCGCCGGAAAAGGTGCGGGCCTGGTAGGGGCTGATCCGGCGGCGGGAACAGGAATGCAAGGAGGGAGTTATGAAATATGCTGTCGCGGTCATTGATATAGGAATGACCAACAAAAAAGTGGCGGTCTACGATGACGCGCTGGCCCAGATCAGCGCCTGTTACCGGAATTTCCCGCCTCGGATGGTGGACGGACGAGAGACTCACGATCTGGAAGCTATGGAAGCCTGGTTCATTGAGGAGTTGGCGAAAGCCGCCGGGACCTATCCTGTCAAGGCGTTGGCGGTAACCACTCACGGGGCTACGTTTGTGTGCGTGGGGCGGGACGGGAAGCCCTCGGCGCCCTGTGTGTACTATACCTATGAACCGGGGGACGCGTTTCACGATCGGTTCTACGCCCTCTTCGGCGCTCCTGAGTCCCTCCAGGAACGGACGGGGACTCCCGCTTTTAAAGCTCTGATCAATCCCGCCAAGGGCATTCTCTTTTTGAAAGAAACCTATCCCGAGCTGTTTGAGAATACGGCGCATCTCCTGTTATATCCCCAATACTGGGGGTATCGCTTTACCGGCAAAGCCGGGGCGGAAGGCACCTATATGGGCTGCCACAGCTACCTTTGGGATCAGGTTGAACACCGGCTGTCTTCCGTGGCGGAGGGATTGGGGGCCGCCTCCCGGATGCCGGGGAAAATAGGCAATTCCTGGGATATTTTGGGAACGGTTACCGAAGCGTTTGCCCAAAAAACCGGCCTTGACCGGGATGTGATCGTTACCCTGGGAATTCACGATTCCAATTCGTCCCTGCTTCCCCATTTTGCTAAAAAGAGAGCGACCGGCTTTGTACTCAACTCCACCGGAACCTGGTGTGTCATTATGAACCCGGTGAAAGCCTACGGGTTTACTCAGGACGAGTTGGGGAAGGTGGTTTTCTTCAATATTTCCGCCTTTGGCGGCCCCATTAAGACCGCTATTTTCCAGGGAGGCAAGGAGTTCGAAATTTGGTCCGCCCTGCTGATGAAGCTGCATAACCGGAACGACGTCCCGTCTTATAACCGGGATCTCTACGGGGCCGTCCTTGCCGGCGGCGGCGCCTTTCTGCTGCCGGAGTTGGTTGCCGGTTCAGGCCAATTCCCCGGCTCGAGAGCACGGGTCGTTGAGGCCGGCGTGGAATACCCCTATGAGGACATTGCTTCCGGCACGGCCCTTCCCCCGTCATTCAAAAATTACGAGCGCGGCGTCGCCCTGCTGAGAATATCCCTGGTGATGCAGACCATCACCGCCCTGGAGCGGACCGGTGTTTCCTGTGCGGGATCCCCCCGCGGGGCGGCGGATTCCCCCGGAGACGTGTTTATCGAAGGGGGCTTCCGGAAGGACGAAGCCTACAACGCCCTGGTGTCGGCGTACCTGAAAGATCAGCGGGTATACCTTACGGATATTGCCGAGGCGACCGCCTTGGGCGCGGCCATGACCGCCAAAATGGCGCTGACCGGCGCGTCTCTGGCGGAGCTTGCCAGGGATTTTGACATTGAGTATCAGGAAGTCGCTAAAACCGATATGCCTGAAATTTTTCCTTACCGGGAAGCCTGGCTTTCCCGTATCTATGGACCAGCGAGTCCTCACTAAATTTTATGGAGTAAAGTATGAGAACAAAAGCGGTACGGATCTACGGAGTCAATGATCTCAGGATAGACGAATTTGAACTCCCCGAAATTCAGGACGATGAAATACTGGCAAAGATCGTGTCTGATTCTATCTGTATGTCAACCCACAAACTTGCCATGCAGGGAGCGGCCCATAAGCGCGTACGCCATAACCTGGCGGAGAATCCCGTTATCATAGGCCATGAGTTTTGCGGCGTCATCGAAAAAGTGGGCGCTCGTTGGGCGGATCAATTCAAGCCGGGCGCTGCGTTCGCCATACAGCCGGCCATCAACTATCCCGGTCCCGACGGGCGGACTACCCTCTGGTCGCCGGGTTACTCCTACGAGTTCATCGGCGGGGACGCCGCCTATGTAATCATTCCGCGGGAGGTCATGGAGATGGGCTGCCTTCTGGACTATGGAGCGGATAACTTCTACATGGGCTCCCTGGCTGAACCGGCGTCCTGTGTTGTGGGCGCTTTTCATGCCCAGTACCATACCACCAACGGCTCCTATGAGCATCGCATGGGCATCGTCGAAGGGGGCTCCCTGGCCCTGCTTGCCGGCGTCGGCCCTATGGGGCTGGGAGCTATCGACTACGCCGTCCACAACCCCCGGCGGCCTTCCCGCCTGGTGGTTACGGACATAGACGAGAGCCGTCTTGCCCGGGCGGCCCAACTCCTCACCGTCGAAGACGCCGGCGCCAACGGGGTGGAGCTTATCTACGTGAACACCCGGGACCTCGCCGATCCCGCGGCCCATCTTAAAGCCCTCAACGGCGGAAAACTGTACGATGACGTGTTTGTCTTTGCCCCGGTCAAGCCGGTCCTGGAAATGGGCGACCAACTCCTGGGCCGGGACGGGTGCCTCAATTTCTTCGCCGGCCCCACGGATACCGCTTTTTCGGCGAGTTTCAACTTCTACAATGTTCATTATGAATCTCATCATATCGTGGGAACTTCCGGTGGCAATACCGAAGACATGAAGGAAGCCTTGACCATGATGGCCCAGGGCAAACTCAACCCAGTCTTCATGGTTACCCACATAGGCGGCCTGGACGCCGTGCCGGAGGCCACCATCAACCTCGACAAGATTCCCGGCGGGAAGAAGCTCATCTACACCCACAAAAAGCTGGAGCTCACCGCCATTGCTGATTTTGCCGAAAAGGGACGGTCCGGCGCTTCCGGTCTGGGGCCGTTTTACGCGGGTCTGGCCGAAATCTGCGAACGGTATTCAGGCCTATGGAACCGGGAAGCTGAGGAGTACCTGCTCAAGAACGCCCCGGACATTTAACCCGGGGCCGGTCTTTTGACGTGGAAAAGTGTTCCGGCGCAGCAGGGCGGTTAAACTTTCCGCCCCGCTGCGCCGGTCCAGGGCGGGGGCAGTATGAGGGAGGACCGTTGCGGGCATCCTGCCGGGGGTGTTTTGTGCGGCTTCCACAGACGGTTTTTGAGGCCGGTATTTTCTTGACATCCCGGTATTTCAATGCTAGGATTTTTGTTAAGCTGGTTTATATTTCCTTTGAAGAGTAATAGTTTTCCCAAAGTTGCCGGGTTTTGGGAAAATGGGAGGTTTATAACCGGGAACGCTGCTGAAAACAGCGCCGTCCGCCGATCGTTTAAGCAGGTATACTATAGAATGAAGAGTCTCCGGCGCTGGAAGCGGTGTTTTTCCGGGTTTCGTGTTTTTATGCCGCTGGTGTTCCCCCTTCTCTCTGGGAGCCGGCGGGAGGCGGTGAATTTTTTGGGAACAATCCCCGGGGAGGAACAGCCTAACGCCGCCGTCCCATCGGTGGACGAAATCGGTTGTTGTAATTACCAGAATTATTTCCGCCTTCAGGAGCCGGGGAACGTCCTCGCCTTCTTCATCGCCGGTATCATGCTGTTCTGCGCTGTCAGGCTTGCCGCTTGTATTTTGGGGATCAGTTCGGTACTATCTGACTATGCGGGCCTCCGGGTGGAGGTTGCGGCCCTCTTTTCAGGAGTTCTTCTGCCGGAGGAAAAGAAAAGACGGGCTGCGGATCTTTCGCCCAAGGGAGCGGGCCTGCGGCTCAAACTTGCTTTATTTACGATATGCCTGGTCATGGTAGTGGTAGTCATGGTGTCAGCGCCCCTCTATTTCAGAATGATCCAAACCCACCGGGAAACCCTGCTGAAGAGCCTTCGGGAACGGGTGTCGGTGTTAATGGAAACGCTTGCTTCCGGCGTCCGGGTTTATCTGCCGTCGGAAAACATCTTGGAGTTGAGCTACCTTCCGGCGGAGATAACCGCCGTCCCCGAAGCCCGGTACACGACGATAACCGGTTACAATCCCGAAACCGCGGTCTTTGACGACCTGGTTTTGGCCACCAATGACCCGGACATCCTGAATAAGATCAACACCGCCGGACTGGAGATCGGCGTTTCCCGCCTTACCGACCAACTTTCTCCCCGGATTGAAACTCTCGCGGTTGAGCTGAACGCGCAGGCCCGTTCCCGGGTCGAGGGCTTTGCCGCCGATATTGCCGCTTTGTCCGAGTGGGCCGGAGAGACCGGCGTTCAGGCTTCAATCGCCGCTCTGGAAAACCGGCTAAATGAGGAGCTTGCTCATATGGGCCGGGAAATCGGCTCCGAGCCGGTTTTCCATATCGACGGGCCGGCGTCCGGGGTAAGCCGTAATTACATCTTTTTCAGACCCATCCTGTACCGGCATGGGAAGGATGACTATTATTTCCGGGGTCTCATCCGCTTGGAAGTTTCCCTTGACTCCATCCTGGAGCAAATCACCCGGGGCAAACGGGTCCTTCAAGGCGTCATCCTCCTGGTAGCCCTTTCCGCTGTCGTCATGGGGGCGCTGGGGGCCTTGCTCCTCTCCGGGCTCATCATCCGGCCCATACGCCGGTTGGTGCGCCATGTAGAACTCATCCGGGATACGGAGGACACATCCCGGCTTGAGGGGATACGCATCCCCATCACGACTAATGACGAGCTGGCCGTCCTGGGCGCCACCATCAACGATATGACGAGTAGTCTGGTCAGGGCCGCCCACGCCTCACAGGACCTGATTATCGGTAAGGAAATTCAGAAGAAATTTATCCCCCTGGAAATCGATGGGGACGGGAATAAATTGACTACAGGCTATAAAGACACGCAGTATGTTCAATTCTTTGGGTATTACGAAGGCGCGAAAGGCGTATCCGGCGATTACTTCGATTACCAGGATTTGGACGGGCGGTACTTTGCGGTCATTAAGTGCGACGTTGCGGGCAAGGGCGTTCCCGCCGCCCTCATCATGATCCAGGTGGCCACCATGTTCCTCAATCACTTTAAATCCTGGAAGCCCGACGCCAAAGGTATGCACATTGAGGATGTGGTCTACCAAATCAACGACTTCATTGAGGCCCTGGGCTTCAAAGGGCGGTTTGCCGCTTTTACCCTGGCGCTTTTTGATTCTTTTACCGGACTCATCCGGTTCTGCAACGCCGGGGACAACATAATCCACTGGTTTGACGCATCGGACCGGAGGATGAAGACGGTAACCCTCCGGGAGACTCCCGCCGCCGGCATACTCCCTAATAGTCTAGTGGAAAGCAACGGGGGCTATACGGTTCAGACTTTCACCCTGGCAAGCGGGGACATTCTCTTTCTGTATACGGATGGTATTGAGGAAGCCAAACGCGCGTTCCGGGACGCCTCGTTTAAGGAAACAGCGTGTACGGAAGGGGACGGCGATACGCTCAACGAAAACCACGCCGGCGGCCGGCGGGACGAAGAAATGGGCGCCGCCCGGGTAGAAGCCGTAATCAACGCGGTGATGAACCGCGATGTCTACATCCTCAGCACGCGGCACAATCCCGAAGGCGATACCGCGTTTACTTTTGATTTTACTTCCTGCGCGGGCGCCGTGGAGGAAGCCGTCACGGCTCTGGCTGCGGTAGAAAAAATATTCCGCATCTACAAGCCGCCGTCCGCCGGTGAGGAAACTCGTATCCTGGTTGACAAAAAAATAGACCAATTCCTCAAGACCCACTTCCGGCAATACGAGGATTATTGCTGTAATACCCAGGTATATCCTGACAATGATAGGTATATGTATTATACTCACGTAAACGAAGATGCCCAATACGATGACTTAACCATTCTGGGCATCAAACGGAAATAACAAGGGGAGAAGACATGACTTTTAGTGAAAGGATGAAAGAACTTATGGATCAGGGTCTGGCGGTTTCTAAAGAACTGGCCGGTAAAGCGGGGGAAAAAGCGCAGGATTTGGGAGAACGAGGAATTAACGTTTCCCGGGACTTCGTAAACAAAGCCGGTGCTAAAGCCCAGGATCTGGGTGAGCGGGGCGTTCTCATGCTGGAAATCAAGCAGCTTGAGGGACAGGCTCAACGCCTCATCTCCCGGCTGGGAGCGGAAGTCTACAAGGCCTTTGCGGAACGGGGCGAATCTTCGGTCTCCTCCGATGTCCCCGTGATCCAATCCCTTCTCGCAGAGCTTGCCGTCTTAAAGCTCGGTATAGAGAAACGGGAAGCGGAAATTCGAAGCCGCCGCCGATGAGTACCCGGAGGAGTTTGGAGATTTTTTTCAATCCTCCGTGATGGCTAAAGTGAAGGGACTGGCAAAGGGACTGGACCG
>JAIRSS010000162.1 GCA_031255315.1 Spirochaetaceae bacterium | reverse complement strand
ATTACTATTAACTTTGACATACTTAGTCTCATCGATCCCCATATCACGGTGAACGTCATTGAAGACGAAGAGGTTGCCGAAAAAATAAAACTTAAACTCCCCAAACGGGTAGAAAATGTACTGATATGCAAGAATCCCCGGTGTATCACCTCAACCGAGGCATATATTCCGCACATCTTCCACCTGGAAAACCCGGAATTACGGACCTACCGCTGTGAATATTGCGACGAAATCCGTTCTGCCGGAGAGTTCTAAGGCCTGTTGCACTTGTGGATTTTTGCATCAACAGCAACACAAAAATCCCGATTAACCGGCGGTTGCGGACCTTCGGTTCGACGGAGTTTGCAGGGTAAAAAATCGCCTAATCGGTGATTGTTGGGAGTTTTAAAAGCGAAGCGCAATAAATTCCTAGGGTAAGATTTAACGTGAGGCAATGCGACGCCTTGCACAGCGCCTGTTTCTCGGATACAGTAAATTTAAAGGATTTTCAAGGAAAAATGATGCGAAAATGTATGATAGGGGTAGTTTCCCTACTCATTCTTGGTTCCGTTTCACTCTGGGGCCAGTATAATTATGTCAATGACCCCGCCTCGCTGGTCGGTGTGAGCCTTCCAGACCTTATCGCCATGTTCGGCGCGCCTCTGTCGGTGCATGTAACACGGGGACCGAATACATGGCAGGACGATGTGGTGTTTGCCTACGGGGACTGGGAATTTTACGTATACGGGAACCGGGTTTGGCAGATAAGTCTAAAAGCCGCATACGGGATCAAAATCGGCGACCGTCGGGAAACAATCCCCCTGGTTCTGGGAAACGACATACAGGTTTACGATGCCTTTATCCTGCAAACCTATTCCAACCGGTCGTGGCCCATCACCATCCGGTTCAATATCGATCAATATGGCTTGGTAACCGCTATTTTCATTTACCGCCCCGATTTATAAGCAGGAGGACGGATGTCTAGGATTTGCTTGTGCCTGACCGGAAAAACCCTTGCCCGGAATCTGAAGGCGTTGGAAATCTATCGTAACTATGTGGACTTGGCGGAACTGCGGGTTGACTGCCTTGAACCGGACGAACGGTTCCTGATCCGGCGTTTCCCCGAACAGGCCGGTCTTCCGGTGATCCTCACGATCAGAAGGACGAGAGACGGCGGTTATTTCAACGGGGGCGAAGGCTCCCGAATCTCCCTGTTCTCCAGAGGGCTTGCCTTTGCCGAAGCGGACAGGCGGAAGAATTTCGCCTACGTTGATCTGGAAGAGGACCTGAATGTTCCGAGTCTGGAAGAAGCGGCCCGGACGTTCGGAATACAGATCATCCGGTCTCATCACAATATACACGGGGTGGATGAAGACCTGGCCGCCAAGTTGCGGAGTCTGCGCCGCATCGGAGACGAAATACCCAAAGCAGCGGTTAAGCCCAACAGCCTGGCGGATACTCTGCGGCTGTACGCCCTGGCGGAGGAGGTGGATTTCGACAAAATCATCCTGGGGATGGGGCATTACGGGGTCAACACCCGAATCTTGGCGGAGAAGCTGGGATCATATCTGAGCTATACTTCGGCTATTACCGGTATAGCCAGTACATTTAAGGACGCGCCCGCCGAAGGCCGCCGGGAAGAACCAGCGTTTCCGTTGGGTGCGCCGGGCCAGCTTAATCCCAGAGACCTGATGGAGGTGTACCGGTTCCGGGATATTACCGCCAAAACAAAAATTTTCGGCGTGGTTGGCTACCCGCTCAACGTAACGTCAAGCCCTCCCTTTTTCAACCGGGTTTTTATCGAAGAGAAGATAGACGCCGTATACGTCCCGTTCCCGGCGGAATCCCTCAATGTCTTCCTGGAATTGGCGGAATTGTTGAATATACAGGGGGCTTCGGTTACCGTACCCTACAAAGAAGAAATCATCCCCTGCCTTTCAAGCGCGTCCGACGAGGTGAAGTCGATAGGCGCGTGCAACACCATAGTAAGAACGCCCGCCGGCTGGTCGGGGTACAATACGGATACCTTGGGGTTCTCCGATTCGCTGTTGAATTTTATGGGCCTGGCTGACTTCCGGAGGAAGAAGGTTACCATTATAGGCGCGGGCGGGGCGGCCAAAGCGGTCGCCGCTGAGGTATTCCGGCTTAAAGGAAAAGCCCTTATCCTTAACCGGACGGCGGTACGGGCCAAGCGGCTGGCCCTGCCCTATCGTTTTAAGTGGGCGGGAACGGACAGCGAAGGGGTGGAACTGGCGGAAAAGTTCTCGGACATCATCATCCAGACGACATCGGCAGGCATGGAGCCGTTTGTGGACGCCGATCCCCTGCCGGACTACAAGTTTACCGGTAAAGAAACGGTAATGGACATTGTTTATAAGCCGGAGCGGACCTGTTTTCTCCTCCGGGCGATGCAGGCGGGCTGCCAAGTCTTGAACGGCTATGACATGCTGCGGAGGCAGGCCATGCATCAGTACCGGTTTTTCTTTGGCAGAGAATTCCCCGTCCATCTCAAAAATCGAATTCATATATGAGGCTGTTCCAAAACTGAAGACGAACCTCCGGTTCGATGGAACAGCCTCAAGGTATAAGGAATACTATGGGGTATTTAGATCGACAAGCGATGAAGCTCTTGGCTGGCCGGAGCGCGGTGGACGCGCTCGTACGCAGCGGGATGAAACTGGGCCTGGGTACCGGTTCCACCGCGATTCCCGCCGTACGGCGCATAGGCGCGCTGATGGCCGAAGGCAGGCTGCAGGACGTTAAGGCGGTACCAACGAGTTTCCAAACCGTTCTGGAATGCGAGGCCCTGGGGATACCTCTTTTCAGCCTGAATTCCCCGGCAATAGGCGGGAAGCTGGACCTTACCATAGACGGCGCCGATGAAGTGGACTCCCGGAACTTCTGTACGAAAGGCGGCGGCGGCGCCCTTCTCCTTGAGAAGATCATCGCCTATGCGTCCGCTTCATACGCAATCGTGGCGGACGAATCCAAGATCGTGGACAACCTGGGGATTACCTTTGCCATTCCCGTTGAGGTGGTTCCCGAAGCCCGGGTCCCGGTCATGCAGGCGCTGAAATCCCTGGGGGGGGAACCGGTCCTCAGAGAAGCGTTGCGGAAAGCCGGTCCGGTAATCACCGAGCATGGAAACTTCATCGTCGATGTCCGGCTGAACCAGGCAATGGACCCCGCCGCGCTGGAGACGGAATTCAACCGCATCCCCGGCATAGTGGAAAACGGCCTTTTCACCCGTCTGCGTCCTTCTGTTTTTATCGCCCGTAGCGACGGCGGCGTGGAACGGCGGGATTAAGCTATGGCGGTAGACCGGCATCTTAACTTCTTTGAATTCCAAAAAGCCTGCGCCAAACCAGGCTGCCCCCTGTGCCGCATTGTTACCAGCCGGGCTGAACGGTACATCGACAACATGCTTTTTGAGCACGTCTCCAACCGGGGTTTCCGGGCGGCGTTCCGGGCCGCCGGCGGTTTCTGTAACTTCCACGCCCGGACCCTGGAGTCTTTTAGAGACGGCCTTGCTGTGGCCATCCTCGACCGGGACATCCTGGAAGACGAACTCACCGCATTTAAGGCGCGAAAAAAGCGGAAGCTCAAAGGAACCTGTCCGGTCTGCGAAGAACGGTCCCGCATTGAAAACGAATATCTCTCCTTCCTTCTGGGGGCGGACGGGGAAAGCCCGGAAGAACGGGAACTCCGGGAAGCCGTTACCGCATCCTCAGGGCTTTGCATCCCCCACTACGGAAAACTCCTTCAAACCGGCGGACGGGTCCCCTCCTGGCTGCGGGAATTCCACGAAAGCCGCTTTGAGGCCCTCCTTCGCCGGACCAACCAGTTTATCGAACTGTCCGCATATGGCCGTCAGGATGAGTTCGCCCGGCTTTCCCCGGAAGATCAGGTAGTCTGGAAAGAGCTGGCGGCACTGTTGCGCGGCGGGGAGCGGTAGGCCTGGACGAATACGAGCGAACCCGTTAGGGCGCTAAAATGTAATAGAAAAGGCGGGATAGAACATCCCGGGAAATTGAAGAACCCCTGATCGGGCAACCCGGATTTGAACCGGGGACCCCAAGTCCCCCAGACTTGTACGCTAACCAACTGCGCTATTGCCCGATTAGGGGGTTCTTCACTCATCTCATTGATACGGCTGAAAATCTAGCATGGAAAAGCGGCTTGTGTCAATGCTCCGCGTTGAATCCTGGTAAAATTTCCACATTGTTTTCACTGAATCCGCAACCGCCGGTTGGCCTTGTCCGATGGCGTAATGCCGAAAAAGGATTTATAGGCCCGGTAAAAGTTTGAATAATCATTGAAATCCGCCTTGTGCGCCGCTTCTTCGGCGGTAGAGCCTTGCGGTATTTCCCGCCGGGCCAGAACCAGCCGCTTTATCCGTATATATTGATTAACCGTTGTTCCCGTTTCTTTGCGGAAAATAACGTTCCGATGATTTTTATCGTAAGAATGATCTGCTCCTGTCCATCAGGGACGTTTTTAGTTAATGATTGAAGACCTTCTGCGATCCTCCTGCTTTTGAAGAAATGTGGCGGGAGATTCGTCAAAACGGGCTTTGTGGGCCCTGAAAAAACTGGTGTAGTTGTTGAAACCCGCCGAAAAAGCCGCCTGTTCCGCGCCTTCGCCCGCTTCCATCTCACGGCGGGCAAGATAGAGGCGCTGTTCCCTGATATAGTTATTCACCATGGTCCCTGTTGTCCTTTTGAAGAGCAGATTGGGTGCCCTGAACAGCCTTTTTGCTCTGATGTTTCCGGGGCTTGTGACCGCTTTTGGAACCTTTCTTTTGCGGCAGAACTTTATGACTCTGCCTTCTTCTCTTGAAGAAGCTGCCCGTATTGACAGCGCGAATATCGGCCAGACTTTTTTATTCATCATGTTTCCTTTGGTACGTTCCGGCATGGTTGCGCTGGGTATCTTTACCGCCCTGTTCGCGTTCAAAGAACTGATGTGGCCCCTCATCGTCAATACTGCGGCGGGATGCTATGCCTCTTTCGACGGCTCTTGCAAAACTTCAAGGGCAATTCACCACCAATTACCCGGAATTGATGGCCGCATCAATTCTGGCTTGTGTTCCCATGATTGTTATTTATCTGTTGTTCCAGCGGCAGTTCATTCAAGGCATTGCTGCTTCCGGCGGCAAGCTATAATAAGAAAACTTACAGGAAATTTTTATGCCGAAAATTACGTTTATGGGGATGGGAAGTACGATCTTTGTCCGCAATGTTTTAGGCGATACCATGTGTACACCGGCGCTGGCAGAGAGCGAGATCGCCTTATACGATATTGACGAACAGCGGCTTAAGGAGAGCGGGGCGATCCTTGACGCTATCAACAAGGGGAAAGGCGGTAAGGCGCGAATACAAAGTTACCTTGGGGAAGGAACAACGCCGGGACGCGCTTAAAAACGCCGATTTCGTAGTGGACGCCATACAGGTCGGCGGTTACGATCCCGGTACTGTTACCGATTTTGAGATACCGAAAAAATACGGGCTGCGGCAGACTATCGCCGATACCCTGGACATTGGCGGCGTCATACAGGCATTGCGGACGATTCCGGTAATGGAAGAATTTGCCCGTGA
>JAIRSS010000127.1 GCA_031255315.1 Spirochaetaceae bacterium | reverse complement strand
AGTTTGACATCCTTTACCCGGTCGCCCAGGGCCTTCTTAACCTTCTCAATGATCGGCTTAATTTCTTTCTCCGCCTTCTTGTCTTTCTTCTCCCCCAATTCTTCATCGGCGCCGGCCCGGTTCACCGCTTTAAGCTCCCAGGTCCGGGCTTCGCTCTTACCGTCCACCCCAGGAGTTTCCTTCCGGTAGCTGTGGAGGGAGGGGATAATAATATCGTCAATTTCATCGTCCATGATGAGGACTTCAATGTCCTTCGCGGTATACGCCTCAAGAAGGGGAGAGGCCCGCAGGGTTTTTTCATCGCCGCCTGTAATATAGTAGATGTGCTTCTGATCCTCTTTCATCCGGGAAACATAGCCGGCAAAACTCGTCCAGCCTTCGGCCCGGGTGCTTTTGAACCTGACCAGTTCCTGAAGGGTTTCCCGGTTGGCGAAGTCCTGGTAGAGCCCTTCCTTGAGCGGGCGGTTGAACTGGCTGACAAAGGTTTCCCACTTCTTCCTGACTTCCTCCGAACCGGAGGCGGCGGTATCCGCCAGATTCTTGAACTCCCCAAGAAGTTTCTTTACCGACGCGTTCTTGATGTTGAGGAGTATCTTATTCTGCTGGAGCATCTCCCGGCTTACATTAAGGGGCAGATCCTCAGAGTCGATAACCCCCCGGACGAAACGGAGCCAGGCAGGCATGAGCTCCTTGTCGTCATCGGTGATGAACACCCGCTTAACATAGAGCTTAACCCCCGGCTTGTAGTCCATGGTATACATATCGAAGGGCGCTTTTTGGGGGATGTAAAAGAGGGTGGAGTATTCCAGGGTCCCTTCGGCCCGTGTATGGATGTAAAACAGCGGCGGCTCCGTATCGTGCCCTAACTGCTTGTAAAATTCGTGGTAATCTTCTTCTTTGAGTTCCGATTTGGCCCGCCGCCACAGGGCTGTCCCGGAATTAATCCGGTCGATTTTGATCGCACTCCCCTTCTCTTTCCCCTTGTCGTCGTATTCTTTTTCGTCGTAGGTAAGGTAAATGGGGAACGCCACATGGTTGGAGTACCGCTTGATGACGTCCTCGACGGACCAGCGGTTGGCGTATTCCTGGCCGTCCGCGTTTAGGTGGAGGATAACGGTGGTTCCCTGGGTATCCCGTTGGGCGCTTTCAATGTCGAAGCCGTCCCGCCCGTCGCTGGTCCACTTCCAGGCGGCGTCTTCTCCAGCCTTGCGGCTGATAACCTCAATACGGTCCGCCGCCATGAACGCCGAATAGAAGCCCACCCCGAACTGGCCGATAAGGTTGGAGTCTTTTTTCGCGTCCGCTGTCAGCTTTTCCAGAAAGGCCCTGGTCCCAGACCGGGCTATGGTCCCCAGGGACTCGATGAGGTCCGCTTCGTTCATCCCGATCCCGTTATCCGACACCGTAAGGGTAGAGGCCGCTGGATTATCCGTTTCTTTATGGAAAGAAATATCAATGCGGGGGTCGAAACTGATGCTTTTGTAGGCGTCATCCGCTATGGTCAGGTATTTGAGTTTATCCAGCGCGTCGGAGGCGTTGGAGACCAATTCCCGCAGGAAGATCTCCCGGTTGGAATACAGGGAATGGATGATAAGATGCAATAATTGGCTTACTTCAGTCTGAAATTGGTGTTGTGCCATGAAGAGTCTCCTTTCTGTATTAAGATAATCAAAAATAAATGAAACTACGCCTGTCGTAAAACGAATCGGCTGTATGCTTAACACACACGGTTTTGGAACAGGCTCATGCAGTTTTGCCGAACCTTTGGTCCGGAGGCTGAAGCCTGCGAACCAACGTTCGACAAACTGCGTTTTTTAAATAGCGCTGTCCCATAACTGAAGTTTCGGAACAAGCTCATATATAAAATAACCAGAGAAACCGCAGGCGGCAAGTAAATTTTTCGGCGGATATATCGCGCGGGTTGTTGCGATTCGCCCTTAAAATCCCCAAAACCGCCTTACAGGCGATTTTTTACCCTGTAAACCGCCACAGCAGGCTGGGTAATCGGAATTTTTGTGGTACTGATGGCGCAAAAACCCACACGTGCAACAGGCTCTTCGACCCGCCTGATTCGGCGGCACAACGAGAGCGGGGAGATAAGAAACCGCAAAACAGGGAGGAGGGGGGGAGATGGTTCCGTTGCCGGACCGGCTGAATCCCGCCCGGCGTTACTCAACAACCGTTACCCGGTACGCCCGGTAACGGGGGGCGCCGTCCCGTTTGCTCCGTTCTTCGTCTTCTTCCATCTGATATTTTACCTTTACGCCCGGCTGAAGATCCGTAAAATCCCGGTTGGTAACGGAACTATAATGAAAAAACAAGTTGTTGTGCGCTTCATCCTTTATAAAACCAAAGCCGTTAGAATTAATGCTGAAAATTGAGGACTCTTGTTCCTGCGTCTGGTCGGCGTTTTTTTTGTTTTCAGGTTCATCTTCGTTTCCGGCGCTGAACAGGGTATGATTTCTGTCGCTGTTTTTATCAGAGACAAAAAGGTTTTTAATATAAACGCTGTCAGTCTGTTCTATTTTTTGATACATGTGTACAGGATAGAAAACTTCGTCCAGAAGCTGCCGGGAAGTTTTTGTTTCTCCAGGTTTGCCGCTCTCATTCAGATACGTGAAATCCCAGCAGATGAGCATAACCTGCGTTCCCAGGGTATGCAGTTTACGAACCAAGGGAACATAGTCGCCGTCTCCGGCCACCAATACCAGAATGTCGAAATGTTTGTAAATAGCAAGCTCATAGGCTTCAAGGGCGAGCCATACATCAATTCCCTTTTCCTGAGCGGAGTTGTTCTCTCCATACATCAAGGGCAGGTAATGGCTCACGATATTTTCACGCATAAGAATATCTTCAAAGATACGTTCGCTCTGGATTTTTTCCCCCAGTTCTTTTGCCGAAGATCTGCCTTTGAAATAATGAGCGTCAATGATCTGGCATTGCCGAATATCCGTCTTAGTAAGAACAGAAACTTCATTTCTGATAAATTCGTGCAGTCCGTTGATACTTATTCTGGATTTTTTCGTATGCTCATACTTGTAATAATTACTTACTTTATAAAAGTAATACCCATCGTAAAATATCCCTATCCGTAATACATCCAATATGTTTTTATTCATCATACACGGTTACTGTATCATGCCCGGCGTATAAATATCAAGTATACGGGGGCGGACTTTACCCCACGCCGTTACGCGGCTTGTTCTGAATGAAACACATTATTCCCGGCACAGCTCGCAGGCAAAGCGTACTACCTGCCCGAAGTTTTGAGGTGTAAGCCGCAGAATGCTGTCCGCCGGGCTGTTCAGGGTCCGCCATGTTTCAGGAATAAACCGTCTGAAACCGGGGGCCGCTTCCCGGTTTATCAGGGCCTCCGCAAAGCCGTTCCGATGCCGGAGGGCGGCAAGCCGGGCGGCTTCAACCGCGGGGAGCGCCGTTATGGTTTGGGCGGCTATGCCGGCCCGGAGAAAACCCGCGTCGTCCGAAAAGGGGGTCGGGGCCAGCAGAACCTTTTCCATGATAAGACGCCGGGAGGCTTCCAGAGCGCGGCGCCGCAATAATTGAACCTGCCGCCGGGCACGGGATACGCCAATGCCTTTTTCATCCTTCATCAGGCGATCCGCGGTGGTGGAAATGATCAGCGTATCCCCCGCGCCGCAAGCGTCAAAGATGTAGAAGCGGTTCCCTCCCAAGCCGGCGGTCCGCAGGAATTTTGCCAGGGTGTACGAGCCTTGTTCCCGTATGCCTTCGTCCCCGGAAAGCTCTTCCTTATCAGTAAAGATGACAAGCCAGGTTTCATTCTCCTGTCGGTGGAGTCTCATGGCTGTTTCCATCAGAATAAAGACGGCGGCGCTGTTGTCGTTGGCCCCAGGGCTGCCGGCCGTCCGGTCGTAATGGGCGACCAGAACGGATTTGGGCGGGCTGCCCGCCCCGGCTGTAGAGGGAAACACGAGAACATGACGGTTTCCCGCGATATCCGCCGTCTGGTAGGGCAGATGGATGTTGTCCAGGAGGGAGGTTAGGACGCCCAACCGGTCCGCTCCGGGAGCGATAAATTCCCGGAAGCGGTTATACGGGGCATCCCCGTTTCTCACGAGAGCCTCACCGCTTCAAAGGCGTGATGCGGATCCGCCAGCTCGTTCTGGGCCTGGATGATGAGGAGTTCGCGGCTTCCGGCCTGGTATGTGGCTTCCATGACGCCGAAAATAGAAGCGGCGGTAAGCTCCAGGGCGCGTTTGACATCCCGCATTTCCAAATACCGGGACAGAAAGATTGCGGTAGTAACGTCCCCGGACCCGGCCATGCCCGCGCCAAAGGGGAGTTCCGGGGTGCGGATGCGGTAGATTGCCGCGCCGCCGGATGACGATACATCGGAAGCCAGCATATCAATATGCTTTTCCGGGGCATCGCTTCCCTGGTAGCTGGTAACCAGCACCACCTTTGGGCCCAAGGCGTGAAGCGCCGCGACAGCCTTGCAGGCTTCCTCCAAATCCGCGGTTTTAAACCCCGTAAGGGCCTCAAGCTCGAACTGGTTGGGGGTTACAATATCCGCCTGGGGGACCACCTGGGTTTTGAATATTTCCGGTATGCCGGGCTTGACGTAAAACCCCCGGCCCACGTCGCCCATAACCGGATCACAGCAGTACAGAGCATCCGGCGCGGCGGCGCGTACCCGGCGTACCGCGTCCAACACCGCCCGGCCTATAGCGGCGTCCCCCATGTAGCCCGAAAGAACCGCCTCGCATTGAGCGAGGACCCCCCGATCCGCGACGCCTTCCACCAATTCTCCCGCAAGCTCCGTTTCCAGAACCCTGCCCCGCCACGCTCCATACCCCGTATGGTTGGAGAATTCCACCGTGTTGATCGCCCAAACCTCCCGGCCCAGGCGCTGAAGGGGAAAAACCGCCGCGCTGTTCCCCGCATGTCCGTATACGACATGAGACTGAATTGATAAAATTGCCATTGTATACTTTCCTTCTTGCGTAAAAATTTTTAATGCCTCAGACAAGCGGCGGCGACACCATTACCGCTTGCCTGAATCCTTAAAATGGTGAGGACGGTTGAATAAACGGGTCAGCAGGGCCGCCAGGAAGGGCAGAAATTTCCCCTGGGACTGGCCGTATTTAACGCTGAAATCCCGGGCCGCGCTGGCCAGGGAATAATGCACCCCATACTTTTTCTTCAAAAAATCCCAGTGTTTCACCAGCCATACATACAGATCGCTTGCCGTCCGTCCGGGAAACTGAACCAGCAGCCATTCCTTCCTGATGACGCCGATTATCGGTTCATAAACCCGGGTATACCAGGAACGCAGCGCGTCTTCAAAAGGAATTTCCCCGGCGATATTCTGGTTCATAAAGTATTTATGCCCCAGGACGTGGTTGTAGATCGTGTCATACTGGCCGGGGATGCTAAAGTCCAGGTCCTGGCAGCCCGTAATCTCCCCAAACCGGGTCTTTTCGTAGAACAGCTTCTTCTCGTACTGAATGACCGCCGCCCGCAGATCCTCCCCCGTCATGGAAGGGGAAATAGCAATCTCCGTGGAAAGGCTGGTAACTTCCGCGTCGATAAATTCGACCCCCTGAGTCCTTGCTACCGAAACCCGGTGGTTCCCGTCCCGGACAAAGTAGACCCCGCCAATCTCGTATAACTGAATGGGCGGCAGGATGACATCCTTGAGCCGGGCTTCGTCCACCCGCATCCAGCGGGCTTTCAGGTGATCCGCGTTGGGCAGGAAAAACTTGTTGAAATCCCGGTAACGGCCTTCGCTTCCCACAATGAGCTTGATAGGCGCCATCTGCATACCCCGGTAGGTTTCATTCTTGGGCTTGAGGATTTCCTTAACATCGTACAACGAAAGGAGTTTGTTCCGGTCGGTATTCAGAAAATGCTGAATTTGGGAAAGCACCGCTTTCCCCCTGGCCCGGTTAAAATCATCCGAAGCCTGCAGCTTCGTGTGATCAGTCATAGCGTTTCTCCCGTATCAATAACGTAGTGGCTGTACGCGTTCAGCACCAGTGTGTCCCGGTACTTCGTCACCCGGACAGCCGAAAGGTCATAGAGGTGAATATGCCCGTGAATCAGGTATTTAGGCTTAAAAATCTCCATAAACCACCGGAACGCCTTAAATCCCCGGTGGCAGAGATCGCTTTTATCGTGAATTCCCAGGGGCGCCGCGTGGGTCAGGAGTATGTCCAGAAACCGCCCCCGGAAAATCCGGTTTATCAGCAGGGCGGGAATGAGTTTGAAGATCGCCCAATACATCTGGAAATCGGTGTATTGATTCACTCCCCGGTTGTATCTCATGGAGCCTCCAAGCCCGGCTATGATAATTCCCCCTTCCCGGCGTACCTTGAAGCCGGCGTGGACGGCCCCCGAACCGTGATAGGGCTGGGTTATTTCGTCCCAACTGACAATATCCCGATGGGCGGTATAATACGAGTATTCTTCCAGATTATGATTGCCGAACACAAACAGAAGCGGTTTATTCAGTGATGAAACGATGAATTCAAGGTAGTCCATAGGCAGATCCCCGGCGCTCAAAACAAGGTCAATATCGGCGAACCGGTCTTTAATGGTAGAAGAATATACAAGCGGATCTATTTGATCCGATATACAAAGAATTTTCATTATGATCTGTTGGTTATAGTAATTTACTTTATCTGTTCCTGTCAAATCCTTCCGGAACCGGGACCGTACCCC
>JAIRSS010000119.1 GCA_031255315.1 Spirochaetaceae bacterium | reverse complement strand
TTGGGCCTTTCGGAGAAGAAGGCAACCACCGACGATCTGGGCTTTACCGTGGAAACCGTCTCCTGCCTGGGGGCCTGCGGCCTCGCGCCGGTTATGACGATTAACGATACAGTCCATCCGGCCATGAATCCCGAAAAAGCGGAATCCCTGCTTGCGGAACTTGCGGCTAAAAGAAACGCCCGCGAAAAATGAGGCGTTTTCACCATCGGCGTAAATTGAATTCGCCTGATTAAAGAAGTGATTCCAAAACTTCGGTCTTGAAACCGCAGCCATAGAATGGGAGGTACTATGTTAGCAGACAGAATCGCGTTACGGAAAGCCAGAGAAGCCTGCGAAGGCGCGTTTAACCGGGAGAAAAAGAAAATCCTGGTCTGCGCCGGAACAGGATGCGTTTCATCAGGGTCTCCGGCTATTTATGAAGCGTTTATTTCCCTGATGAAGAACCGGAATATCCCGTATTCAGTGGAGCTTCGCGAGGAATCCGGGGCCGCTCCACCCCTGCACGGGCAGAATCCCATCGGGGTAAAACGAAGCGGATGCCACGGGTTCTGCGAAATGGGTCCGCTTGTTTTGATTGAACCCGACGGTTTTCTGTATACCAAAGTGCGGCTTGAAGACTGCGAAGAAATAATCGAAGAGACAATCCTCAAAGGCGCGGCGATAGAACGGCTTTCGTACCGGAAGAACGGGAAAGCCTATCCCCGGCGGCAGGAGATTCCCTTTTACGGCAAACAAACCCGTCTGGTGCTGGAACACTGCGGCCAGATAGACGCAATGTCGATCAAGGAATATCTGGCGGCGGGAGGCTACCGGGCCTTTGAAAAAGCCCTCTTCGATATGGACGCGGAACAGATTGTCGGCGAAATCTCCGAATCAAACCTTCGCGGACGGGGCGGCGGCGGCTTGCCTGCCGGGCGTAAATGGTCCCAGGTTAAGCGGCAGCCCGCGGGGCAATAGTACATCGTGTGCAACGGGGACGAAGGGGATCCCGGCGCGTTCATGGACCGGAGCATCATGGAAGGGGATCCCCACCGCATGATAGAGGGGATGCTGATAAGCGCCCTGGCCTGCGGCGCGTGTGAAGGGTACGTCTATGTCCGCGCCGAATACCCCCTGGCGGTAAGCCGCTTAAAGACGGCCATTGAACAGGCAAAGGAATACGGCCTTATCGGGGAGCGTATCCTGGGCACGGACTTCAGCTTTGACCTGCGTATCAACCGGGGGGCGGGGGCCTTTGTCTGCGGCGAAGGCAGCGCCCTTACCGCCTCTATCGAGGGGAAGCGGGGAATGCCCCGCGTTAAGCCGCCCCGCACGGTTGAACACGGGCTTTTTGAAAAGCCCACGGTTTTGAACAACGTGGAGACCTTTGCCAACGTGCCGCTCATCATAAACCGGGGCGCGGCGTGGTACAAATCTATCGGCCCCGCCAACAGCCCCGGAACCAAAGCCTTTGCCCTGACCGGCAACATTGAAAACACCGGCCTTATTGAAGTACCTATGGGAACCACCCTGCGGGAGATCATCTTCGACATTGGCGGCGGTATGCGGGACGGCGGCGAATTCAAGGCCGTTCAGATAGGCGGCCCCTCAGGAGGCTGCCTGAGCGCCGGAGACCTGGATCTTCCGGTGGATTTCGATTCCCTTAAAGAAGCGGGCGCCATGATAGGGTCGGGCGGTATGGTCGTTATGGACAAGCATACCTGCATGGTGGAAATCGCCCGGTTCTTTATGCACTTTACCCAGCACGAATCCTGCGGTAAGTGCGTCCCCTGCCGGGAAGGAACCAGGCGGATGCTGGAAATCTTGGAGCGCATCACCTCGGGGAACGGGGTGGAAGGGGACATTGAACTCCTTCTTGAATTGGCGGACACCATTTCCCAAACCGCCCTATGCGGACTGGGAAAAACCGCGGCCTTCCCGGTAGTAAGCACCATCAAAAACTTCCGTTCCGAGTACGAGGCCCATATCCGCGAAAGGCGATGTCCCGCAGGAAGCTGCCAGAAACTGAAAAGGATACGCATCGATCCGGCCCTGTGCAAGGGCTGCTCCAAGTGTGCCAAAGTCTGTCCGGTTGGGGCGATTAGCGGCGCGGTTAAGCAGGCTTTCGTAATTGACGAAGCCAAATGTGTCAAATGCGGCGCCTGTCTTGGGACTTGTCCCTTCAAGGCTGTTAAGGAGGCAAGCTGATTATGGAAAAAAATGAGCGGGTACGGGAGTACCTTACGATCGACGGTATCCCGGTAGAAATCGACGGGGAGACCAATATCCTTGCCCTGATCCGAAAGGCGGGGATAGACATCCCAACTTTTTGCTATCATTCGGAACTATCGGTTTACGGCGCCTGCCGTATGTGCATGATAGAAACTGAAACCGGCGGACTTGAAGCCTCCTGTTCGACGCCGCCCCGTGCGGGAATGCGGATCAAAACAAACACGGAACGGCTGCGGAAATACCGCCGGATGATCCTGGAACTGCTCCTGGCAAACCATTGCCGGGACTGCACCGTCTGCGAAAACAACGGAAACTGCAAACTACAGGACCTGACGAAACGGTTCAACATTCAGAGCGTCCGGTTCCCCAATACCGCGGAAACGCCGGACATCGACGATTCCTCCCTCTGTATAACACGGGATCAAAACAAATGCATCCTTTGCGGCGACTGCGTGCGTATGTGCAACGAAGTACAGGCTGTGGGGGCCATTGATTTTGCCCACCGGGGAGCGAACATGAAGGTAAGCCCGGTGTTCGGCAGGAAGACAGCCGAATCACTCTGCGTAGGCTGCGGCCAGTGCGCCGCGGTATGTCCCACCGGCGCCATTGTGGTGAAAAACGATACCGCCCAGGTCTGGAAGGCCCTGGACGATCCCCGCGTCAAGGTAAGCTGCCAAATCGCCCCGGCGGTACGGGTTGCCGTGGGGCGGGAATTCGGGCTGCCCCCCACGCGGGGCGCGGCGGGTAACGACATCGGCCTTATTATTGCCGCCCTCCGGCGCTTGGGGTTTGATGAAATATACGACACCGCCGCCGGCGCGGACCTGACGGCGCTGGAAGAAGCCAACGAACTGCTCAACCGGCTTGAAACCGGGAACGCGGCGGCGCCTCTCTTTACCTCCTGCTGCCCCGCCTGGGTTCAGTTTGTGGAGCACCAGTACCCCGAACTCCTGCCCTGCCTGTCCAGCGCACGGTCCCCCATGCAGATGTTTGCGTCGGTCGTCAAAGAAGAAATCAGCCGGACTTCGAGCCGGACCCATGTGCATACCGCCATCATGCCCTGCACCGCCAAAAAATACGAAGCCGCCCGGGATGAATTCAAAATTGACGGGAAGCCCCGGGTTGATTATGTGCTGACCACCCAGGAATTGATCCGGATGATCCGCGAATCGGGGATAGTCTTTTCGGAGTTAAGCCCCGAAGCGGTGGACATGCCCTTGGGAACCATTACCGGCGCGGGCCTGATATTCGGCGTTTCAGGCGGCGTAACTGAAGCGGCGCTGCGGAGAATATCCGGGGACAAATCCCCCGCGGCGCTCATGGCCCTCAGCTTTCAGGGAATTCGCGGCATGGAGGGAATCAAGACCGCGAAATTTATGGCCGGGGAACGGGAGCTCCGTATAGCCGTTGTCAGCGGCCTTAAAAACGCGGCGGACCTTATCGAAGGCATGAAAAGCGGGGAATACCGCTTTGATTTTGTTGAGGTGATGGCCTGTCCCGGCGGCTGCGTCAACGGCGCGGGCCAACCCCGTCCGCAGCTAAGCACCCAGCGGGCCGCTGCGGAAGAACGGGGGAAGGGCCTCTATTCAGCGGATAAGCTCTGCGCTGTCAAACGGCCCGAAGAGAACCCACTGATGATGAACCTCTACAATGGACTGCTCAAAGGGCGCGTCCGTGAATTACTGCACGTTCATTACAATCCCCCAAAGGAGAAAACTCATGCTTGAACTCTGCGTATGTATCGGCAGTTCCTGCCACATCAAAGGTTCCTACAACATTATTCAAACTTTTCAACAGCTTATCGAGGAAAAATCCCTCCACGATATGATTACGTTCAAATCCAGCTTCTGCCAAAAGCAATGCAGGCATTCGGATGTCGCAGTTTCGGTGGACGGCGTAGCGCATCAGGTAAGCGCGGAAAAAGCGAAGGAATTTTTTATGACCGAGGTGGCGGCAAAAGTATAAAAATTCCGCAGGGCGGCGCTTGGTTCCCCCCTTAAAACCGCCGCAATAATGCTATGGGCCGCAGCTTCCCGGCCCGGCGGGCGGGTATCCAGGAGGCCAGGACGGAGCAGAGAACGGTACAGAACGCGATGAACAGCGCCGCCGGCCAGTCTATGATGACGGGGATGACTTCCAGGTAATAGCCGGGATCGAGAATGCGCACCGGATCCGGGTCGGTCCGGGAAAGGCCGGAAACAAGGGTCAGGAGCGTTTCCAGGCCGTGGATGATGGGGTTGATGAACCGCCCGATGAGCAGGCCCAGGGCCGCGCCCGGGACGGCCCCAGAAAGGCCGGTTAAGCAGGAGGCCCAGAGAAAGATGCGGCTGACCGCACCGGGGCTTGCTCCGGCGGCTTTCAGAACCGCGATGTCCCGCTGCCGTTCGATTACCAGCATGGAGGTGGCGGAGGAAACGTTCACCGCCGCCACCAGCACTATCAGGGCCATGATGAATAGGAGGATCTGCCGGGTTGACTCATAGGAACTGTACTGAGCGCGCTGGAGGTCTTTCCAGGTGTACACCCGGTACCCCGGCCCAAGGGCGCGGATTACCCGGCGCGCCGCTTCGCCGGCGTTCCGGTAGGGGTCGTCGATCTTGACCGTCATGAAAGTCTGGGACAGTTCCGGGGCGAGGAGTCTGAGGCCGCTCTCGTAATCCATGATGCACCAGAGGGCGTCCAGTTCCCGGTAGCCGGAGGATACAAGGCCTGCAACGGTGAACGGCATGGTCCGGGGGATGCTCCTCCCCCCCGGGGCTGTCCGGACGCTCATGATAAAGACCATATCCCCTGGTCTGGCCCCGATGTTCCGAGCCAGTTCCTCCCCCAGCAACACCTCCGCGCCGCCGGAAAGTTCAGCCCTCCCGGCGACGGTTTTCAGGAAGCGCCGGCTCCCCTCATCGGTCCAGAAGGAGGGATCAACGGCCCGGATTGTGGCGCCCGCTTTTATCGAGGGCCGGGCCGCGCCGCCGCCGGAGGGAACGCTCATCACCACGCCCAGTCCCTGGCGTTCGGTCCACACTCCCCGTATCCCCGGAAGGCCGGCGATGTCCTCCCGGTCCATGTCCGGCGGAAGGATGTCCAGCGATTCCCAGTCCTGCCGGTAGTCGTAAATCCGCAGATGGCCGGTTCCCAATTCAAGGTAACGGTCGGTGATGCCCCGGATCATGCCGTCCGCCACGAGCAGCGTTACGATGATGGGGACAAGGCTCAAGGCTATCCCCGCGGCGGCGCCCCGGAGATACCGGCCTCCTTCCTTAGCCCTGCCCAGAAGATAGCGGAGGGCGATGAAGAATTCTGAACCGCCGTTCACTCTGATCCTCCCCCGGCGGGGCGGCCCGGAGGCGGTGGGGGCCTCTGAACTCCGGGGATAAGGAGGCCGCCTTCCAGGGTGTACCGGAGCATGGCCCGCTCCGCCATCTTTTCGTCATGGGTGGCCACGATAAGAGTCTTTCCCCATTTCTCCGCTTCGGCGTAGAGCAGTTCCGCCACCGCCTCGCTGTTTCCCGGATCCAGGTTGCCTGTCGGCTCGTCCGCCAGGATGATGTCCGGGTCGTTCATCATGGACCGGGCTACGGCGACGCGCTGCCGCTCCCCCCCGGAAAGCTGGGAAGGGAAGTGGGAGAGCCGGCCTTCCAGCTTAACGTCCGACAGCAGGGCCCGCCCTTTTTCCAGGGCGGCTTTCTTCTTCATACCCGCCATATAGCCGGGGAGCATGACGTTTTCCAGGGCGGTAAAATCATTCAGGAGGTAGTGGAACTGAAAGATGAACCCTACCCGGCGGCTCCGGTACGCCGTAAGGCCGCTTTCCGAAAGGCTGGTGATTTCCTGATCCGCCACGGTTACGGAGCCGGAATCGCAACGGTCAAGCCCTCCCAGGATGTTGAGGAGGGTGCTCTTGCCGCTGCCGCTCGCGCCGCTGATAGCCGCTGACGTTCCCTTCTCCAGGGTGAAACTGACTCCCCGGAGGATAAAGAGGGTCTCCGCGCCGGAGGCGAAACTTTTTACGATGGCGTCAACCGCCAGGATGGGATCATTCATACCGCAGAACCTCCGCAGGATTGGTGCGGGAAACTTTGCCGGAAGCAAACCACGCCGCCAGAAGGGCCGAAAGGAGGCCGAAAAGGAAGATGAGGACCGCCTCATGGGGGATGACCCGGGCGGGGACTTCTTTAATGTAAAAAACAGCCGGGGAGAACACGGCGAAATCTTCCCCCAGCATCGAGCCGCCGGCGTCAAAAACAGCGGCGGCCCGGTTCAAAAGAGCGATGAAGAGATTGACCGTCCCCTCAAGAACAGAGAAAAAGGCGTTTATGTTGCCCGCGATAAGAAGCCCCGCGGCCATACCCAGAGAGGCCCCGGTAAACCCGATGATGAATCCGTCCCAGACAAAGATGAGCCTGACCGCCCTGCCGCCGCCTCCCAGGGCTCTGAGAAGGCCGGTTTCCTCCCGGCGTTCCAGGACGGACCGGCGCTGGGCCTGAAAAATGTTGAGGCCCACCACGATAAAAATAAGCCCCACCAGGGTGAACATGAGGAGTTTTTCCGTTCGCAAGGCCCCGAAAAACGCCCGGTTGTAATCCCGCCAGGACCGCAGTATCTCCGTCCCCGCCTGCTCCCGCAAAACGCGGTACTCTTCCAGCCGCCTGACGGCTTCCATGCCCCGCTCATCCTGCCAGCGGCTGCGGAACTTAATCCCCAGGGACAGGGGCGTGCTGCCGCCGACGGCCCCGGCGGCGGCGGCGCTGATAAACGCCCAGCCCAGGTCGTATTCGTAGAAGCCGGAATGGAAAACACCGGCGACAGTAAAGCGGTAATCCTCTTCCTCCGCGCCGTCCCCCGGAAAAAGCTCCGAAAGGGAGAGCAGGGTTACTTCGTTCCCTATCCGCACCCCCAACCGCCGGGCCAGTTCAGCCCCCAGGATAATGGCGTTGTCCTCCTCCAGATCGAACGCCCCGGCGGGAAATTCCAGTTTTTCCGCCATTCCCGCGTCCATGTCCAGGACCTGAGGCGGTACGCCCCGGATGACGGCCGCCTGCTGGCTGTCCCGGTTCCCCAGGACGATGCCCTGGATTTCCCGGAAGGGAACCGCCGCCGCCACCCCGGGGAGCCGCCCTATCTGCTCAGCCAGGGCCCGGCCTTCGGCGGCGTCAGGCAGGGGCTCCACCCTGAGATGGTAGGAGGATATTTCCACGATGCTTTCGATGAATCCCAACTGAAAGCCGTTCATCACCGCCAGGATCACCGTCAGGGCCAGAACCCCGGTAAAGATGCCCAGGATGGCGAATATCGAGGAGGGCGCGGAACGGTTCCGCCGGCCTATGGAGACATACCGGGCGGCGACAAAGCCTATCCACCGGAACGCCTTCACCGCCTTCCCTCCCGGACCCGTTCTTCCGATATTTTACGCCCGTTTTCCCAAACCGCCCGGAGGATCACCTGGTTGTCCATGTAGAGTTCCTCGATCTCCTGGCTCCCCTCTGTCCGGACCACTCGTTCAAGCGTCCCCTTATTAATGTTCCGCTCCAAAATCCGGTCTCCTTCTTCGTTATACTCGTATTCAGTTATCCGGTCGTCTTCTCCGGATACCCAATGCACCCCGGTCAACCGGTTCCCGGTCCAGGTGTTCCGCAATTCCCCGATAATCTCCCCGTCTTCGTTTCGCCGGGTTTCCGTAAGAATACGGCCACGGTCGTCCGTGGTGTACAGCGCCGTATCCCCCCCGCTTGCGAGCACGTCTTGAAAGAATTCCGAGCTGACGGGCGCTTCGGGCCTGACAAAACCGGTCTGCCGGGCCGCGTCAAGAATCATGTGGGGAAAGGGCAGCCATACCCGCTCCCCTTCTTCCTCGCTGCGGTGGTATACCCGTTCAATCGCCCGCAGTGAGGCGGAACGGCTGTACCGGTAGTAATCGGTACAGAGGGCTTCGTCCGTCGCTTCCACCTCTTCGGAAGCGGCTTTTGTTACCCTGGTTTCGGTTCTCACCAGGGTCCGGTTTCTATAAAAGCAGGCGATGATCCGGGAAGCGCCGTCGGAATCTATCCGGCGTTCTTCGGTTATCTGGTTTTCCTCATTGTACAATTCAATAAACCCCGATAGATCCGGCGCGTCTTCTTCTCCTTCTTCTTTTTCTGCCGCTTCCCCTTCCCCGGCGTTCTCTGAGGGAAGGGCGGCGTTGAACACCGCCGTCAGCCGTACCTGTCCGGCCTGGTCCTTGAACAGCCACTGCCTGCGGGATTCTTCCCCGTTTTCATAGAGAACCCGGAGTTCCACCTGATAGGCGGGATTGAAAAATTCCCGCAGTCGCTCTGGAATCGCGGAGGGAGCGGCCTGGTCTATACAAAGGGCGTATGCGCCCCGCAGGGCGGCGCGGGAATAGGCGGCCTCCAGGGTCATTCCCGCGGCGTTGGAGATATACCACCGGGGTTCCCCGTGAAGCCCCAGGGCGGCGGCGAAAAATCCCGCAAGCAGGCCGAGGCGGCGCACGGTCTTAGTCAAGACCGGCGAATTCCTTGGCGTACGATGCAGGATCAAAGGGCCGGATGTCCTCGTACTGCTCGCCGTCGCAGATATACCGCAGGGGGAGCTTCAAAACCTCCGCCAGGGAAAAGACAACCCCGCCACGGGCGGTGGAGTCGAATTTGGTGAGCAGCGCCCCGTCCAGTTTTACCGCTTCGTGAAAAATTTCCGCCTGGGCCAGGGCGTTCCGTCCGGTGGTGGCGTCTAAAACCAGCCACTTGCAGTACCGTCCGTCCGCCGCTTTTGATTCCACAACCCGGTCTATTTTCTTCAATTCCTCCATCAGGGCGGTCTTGGTGTGCATTCGCCCGGCGGTGTCCGCAATGATAAGGTCCCCGCCTCCGGCCAGAGCCGCGTCCAGGGCGTCGTACACCACCGCCGCGGGGTCTCCCCCCTGCTTGTGGGCCACCACCCGGACGCCCAGCCGCTCGCCGTGTATCTTGAGCTGATCGATGGCGGCCGCCCGGAAGGTGTCCGCCGCAGCCAGAATGGGCCTCCGGTTGTTCCGCCTCCGGTACAGGGAAGCCAGTTTAGCGGCGGTGGTGGTCTTTCCCACCCCGTTCACCCCCAGGAGGAGGATAACGGCGGGCCCCCCGCCTTCCGGGAACGCCTCCGGTCCCGCGCGGCCCGCCTCCCCCTGGCGGAGGATGTCCTCCAGAATGGCGGCCAGGACCCGCCGTACTTCTTCCGGCTTCGCCGCTTTCTCCTTCCGGCACCGTTCCCGCAGTTTTTCCACAGCGCGGTACGCCTCGGCTGCGCCGAAATCGCCTTCCACCAGGAGATCCGAAAGATCGTCAAAGAATTCCTCGTGTATCGGGCCGGGATGGACAAAAAAATTTTTAATCCGCGCTCTAAAACCTGCGATTCCCATGTTCAATCCTCATATTCAATTCTCAGCTTTTCTCATTTTTGTCTCATCTTTTCGGTGTTTTTGCCAGTGTAGGCTCATGTTTGGTAGATGTAACCATGTATACGACTTCCCGAATCAAAGACTCCGCCAGGAACCCCCCCGCGACAACCAAGGCCCCTATGCTGGCGTAGTATATGGTCAGGGCTTTGTCGTACAATTCGGGGTTCGCGGTTGTAGTGTACGTGTTAATGACGGTGGTGGATAATCCCTGCAAAATATACGCGGCGGGAAGGATCAGCCAAAATCTGCCGTAGGCGCCGTAAAATTTCCGCCTGGCGGAGAGCACCGCCCCCTCCTCCTTGGGCGCTGCGAGCCTCAGAGAAACCGTGTTGATCCGGTCCGGTTCCCCGCCGCCGAAGAGGACCGTCCGGGCGGTCTCGCCGTCCGGGGTATTTACCTGGATGTATTCGTATTGATTGAGGAACAACCCCAGCGTTTGGGGGGCTTCCCCGCTGTACAGGGCGCCCCGGTAGAGAGCGCCTCTGGAAGCGGGGGGGAGGTTCACATTGAAGATTGATTCCCCAAGGGGGGTCAACTGTATTGACAATTCCGCCAATTCTCCCGCCGTCAATTCCAGGGAAACCGTCTGAGGGGCGTGGTCTTCCGCGTAGACCGAGACCTCCGCCGGACCGGGGGAGCGTTCCAGTATTTCGGTTTTCCCCCTTCCCGCGTAGGAATGATTGATCAGCGCCATCGCGTGTTCAGGGGCCGCCGTTATTTGTACCGCCGCCGGTTCCGTTCCCGATATGGCGGCGATCAGGCGGCCCGCGATTCCGTCCGCCGCCAGGTTTATATCCTCCGGAGAAAAAATATCGCTGTCGTCATAAATGTATGAATCAGCATAAAACGCATAGATCCGTAAAACGAGGTAAATCCGCCCATGAAATTCAGAGACCTTCCCGGTAAGGAAGGCGTCGGCTTTCTGGCTTATACAGAACCGTTTTTCCCCGCCGGGCTTCGGCGCTTCGGGAAACGTTCCCTGTTCATTCTCACTGGAAAATTTAAACTCCGGTTTGCTTCCTATCTCTGGAATCAAGGCTTCGGCTTTTTTTAACTCCGCTTCCAGCCGGAGGATTTCTTTGTCAACGGCCTCCAGAGACCGGCGGTAACTCCAGCCGTCCGCGCCCCTGTATAACAGCAAATCCCGCTCGTTTCGTTTATCCGCCAGTTTTTTCCCCGCCTCATGGCGCGCCAGGGACCAGGCGGCGCCTTCATAATACGTATATTCCGGGAAAACTCTGATGCGGTAATCCACCGCCTTGAGGGAATTCACCAGTTTCGCCTGAAGGACCTCGCCGATAATCCGCCGGGACGGGGGAAGGGCTGAGACATCCAGGGCGGTAACGCAGAACACCCATTCGGTATTGATGGGATCGGGCCGGGCTTCGCTTTCAGCCGTTCCTTTCCCAAAGGCCCCGTGGGGGAAAAGGAGGAGAGCAGCCGCCCCAAGCAGAAGGCCCGCCGCGCCGCCTGACAGCCGCCGGCTAGGAATGTGTTCCAGAACGCGCAGTATTCCATGCAAACCGCAGATACTCCTCAATAAAACAATCAATATCTCCGTCCATCACCGCTTGAATGTTTCCAATCTCCGCCTTCGTCCGGTAATCCTTGACCAGGGTGTAGGGCTGAAAAACATAGGAGCGAATCTGGTTTCCCCAGGAAATATCCTTCTTTTCCTGGGCGAATTTTTCGTTTTCCTTTTCCTTTTCCTGCCGGTAATATTCGTAAAGCCGCGCTTTGAGCATACTCATGGCGATGGCCCGGTTTTTGATCTGGCTCCGCTCGTTCTGACAGGCCACCACGATTCCCGTGGGAAGGTGCGTAAAGCGGACGGCGCTGTCGGTTTTATTCACGTGCTGCCCCCCGGCGCCGCCTGACCGGTAGGTATCCACCCGCAGGTCTTCGGGCCGGATTTCCACCTCTACGGTATCGTCTATTACAGGAAAGATATAGGCCGACGCAAAGGAGGTATGCCGCCGCGCATTCGAGTCAAAGGGGGAAATCCTCACCAGCCGGTGTACCCCGCTCTCCCCTTTTAGATAGCCGTAGGCGTAATCCCCGTCTATACGGCAGGTAGCGGATTTAATACCCCCTTCGGCCTCCAGACGGTCCACCTCTTCAACGGCAAACCCCTTTCGTTCCGCCCATCGGAGGTACATCCGGTACAACATCTGGGACCAGTCGCAGGCTTCGGTCCCCCCCGCTCCCGAATGGATGGTAAGAAAACAGCCGTTTTTGTCCACTTCTCCGGGCATAAGTTCAAAGACGTTCTGCTTCCCGTACTGTCCGGCAAGGTCTTCAAGCCCGGTTTCAATTTCCGCGCTCTGGGATTCATCCCCCGCTTCCACGGCCAATTCCAGAAGAACCGAGAGATCGTCTATCTTCGATTTAAGTACTTTCCAGGGTTCATACCGGTTCTTAAGGGCCTTGAGTTCCCCCATTACCTTTTCCGCCCCGGCGGGATCATCCCAAAAATGTTCGCTGCCGGTTTGCCGTTCCAACTCCGCTATCTTGCTTCCAAAAGAAGCCCCTTCTAAGACGACTCCAGGTTTCTTCGATTCGTCCCCGCAGTTCCGCGAGGGGGGTTCCTAATTCCGATAACAGCATATCAATCTCCTCCCTACTAGAGTATGAAAAAGCGCGCGGCCTGTCAAAGGGGCGGCCTCCCCGAAAATCGCGAACGTCCGCCCGCTTTTTTGCCCGCAGGACTACAGGTACACGGAAAGGGAATTGAAATCGTTCTGCCGGCCCAGCAGTTCCAGGTACAGGGATATCATTCCCCGGTGATGGGTTCCGTGGTTGAACATGTGGAGAACCATGTTACCGAAATTCTTTTCATAGCCGGTCCCGCCGGAATCCGTATATTTCAGCGTGGCGGAGAGATCTCCGTCCCGTACCTCGCCGGCAAAGGCAATGAGCTTGCCGTCCAGTTCCGGCCGTTTGGCAAGGTATTCGTCCTTACCGGCAAAGAGAACCTCGCTCCAGGAATAGGACTCCCGGCTGAAAAAAGGCTCCGCGAAAAGGGCGAATTCCCGGAATTTGGAAAATCGCTTGAGCCAGTTGAAGTCGCAGATATAGATATGGGAACACAGGCTCCTGACGGACGGGAAATACCCTCCCAGGGGTTTTTCCCATTCCCCGGCGTCCAGTTTTTCTATAACCTGATTCATGGCCCCGTTAGCCGATTTGGTGTACTCCGCCAGCAGAGTTACGGTATCTTTCTTCATCTTTCGCTTCCTCCTTCGGCCCTTACCGGGCGCTTTTAGCATACAGAATAACGAACAGAAAAACTACCGGTGGGAAAATTTCAGCCGGTATTCGGTCTTCCAGGAGGCTTCCTTTTTGAGGACGACCGCAGTGGCCGGAAGGACGCAGGTGGACTGGTAGAACGGTACGTCCCTGCCGTAAACGGGACAGGGCACCCTGACGGACCGTATAACGGCGTCAAAGCTCCGGTCCGATTCCAGGGTAAGGACCGCCTCATTTTTAAGGTCCCGGAATTCAACGCCGGCTGTGTGCGGGATGGTTCCCTCGGCCCTGGAGAGGGCGTTTTTCGCCTCCCCGCCGGGCTTTACGATGCGCAGGTAACTCTCTCCTTCTCCGGGAAAGGACAGATCAAGCCGGGGGATAAACTTGAACCGCAGTTCCGTGCCGCCCCGGTTGGTCAGGATGTACGCGACCGAGAGGAGGTCTTTTTTAAGCTGGTAGGTCTTCTCTATCTCCACGGCCCCCAAGGGCAGCCCCGCGCCGGGGGGAAGGCGGAAAGAGACTCTTCTGCGGGCCTTGTCCGCTTCAAGGACTTCGTAACGCTCCAGGACGCAGCTACGGCCGGGGAATACCGGCTGGTACGAGGCCAGAGACGCAACGGGAAAATCCCGGGGCGCCAGGAAATCGGCGAAACCGGTCCGGAAACGGCCGGAAACGGCGCCTTCTTCCCGGATGTCCAGGGTGGCAAGATAATTCCAGGTTTTGGGCAGGTAATCAAGCTCAAAAACCCCCGCACCCAGGGTCTAGACGTAGCAGTTGATGTATTCATCCTGGAACAGGTATTCATCTTCCCCGTCAAGATCAAAATCCAGCGTCATGAGGGAAGGGATAAAAACGCCCTTTTCCCTGGTTATCTTCTCGGCGCCCAGCAGGGCCCGGTAAGCGGCGTTCCTGACCGTGTTCCGGTATATCCCGCCCTCCGGCCTCCGGTAAAAGGAATCCAGCCCCTGGGCTTTCCAGAGCGATTCCCTGGCGCTGCGCTTGCGGGACTTGTCCCCCCTCAACTGGTTGATGAGGACGTGGGTAAACATCATCTTGGCATAGATACCGTTCGCTTCGGGATAGGCAATAAGGAACTGCCGGGGATAAAAATCGATACGCGGTACGCCGTCTTCGCCGGACGAACCCTCCGCCGGTTCCCCCTCAAAAGAATCGGGAAAATACGCCTTGGTCAGTCCCTGCCGGTCCTTGTGGAGTTTTGCGGGGGTATCAAAGTCCGCAAAGGATTCGCACCGGGAAAGCTCCTCAAAAAGACGGCACAAGCCTTTTTCGGTTTCCTGAACATCCTCGTCTTTTAGGGACCACTCTTCGGGGAACACCGAGACGACCCGCCTTCCGCCGGGCGGGACCTCCCCGGCCAGGCGTTCTACGGCGGGGGCCAGCCTGCCGGGGACAAAATCCCCGGTTAACCGGCTCGAAATGGGGAATACCGTGATGATCTTCCCCTGATCCTCCGTGATGTGGGGGGTGTACAGGGCCTCGCCGGACAAGCCCGCCCGGATAAACTGTTCCTCCCGGAGAAAGGTATACCCCATGCCGGAATTATGCAGGATCCCCGTAAGGCTCTGATCCCATGCCAGGGCGGGCAGCCAAAACCCCTGGGGGCGTTTGCCGAACTCTTTCCTCAGGTAGGTGGTCATAAGCTCAATCTGGCCGAGCTTATCCGTCAGGGGAATCAACGGCAGCAGGGGGTCGTAAAACGCGCCCCCCAGCAATTCCACCTGTTTCCGGGCGATAAGTTCCTCAATGAGGGAGAAATATTCCGAGTGGATCTTATAGAGCCACTGGAACAGAAAACCGGAATGGTACAAGACCGCCTGTATCTTTGGAAATTTATTCAACGCGGTAATAAAAGGTTTTAATTTTTTGGAATAAAAACGCTCTATTTCATCATCTCCCATTCCGCAGGGAATATGATTACGAGAACCTATGATCACGGTTAGGGGAGAACTCATCTTAATTTAATCCTATTCAATCTTATTTAATCCTATTTTAGACTAATTTCCCGTATATGAAAAGTTAAAATTTTAAAGAATGGAAAAAAAGGAAGAATTTATGGCCGAATTTACATCGAAGGTCTATCTTCCCTCCAGAACCCGCAAAAGCACGGCCGCAACGGAAGAAAAAATAAGGGACATAAGGCCCATGGATATAAAAAGGAGGGGCCTTCCCCGCAGGGCAAGGGGAACCCGTTCCAGGGACGAACGCCGGTATATATCCCGCAGGATGAGGACCGCCGCCGCGCCGCCCAGGGAAAACCCCAGGGAAAGGACCACTGCTTCCGCAAAGGAGGCGGCGAGACGCAGGGTCAGGATGAGGGCCGCTATGGTCAGGCCATCGCAGGCGGTCACGGCGGGAAACAATTCGGATGCCGACAGTTCTTCGAGTACCGGCCCGGGAATCCATGAGGCCGGGGGAACGCCGGGACGCAGGAAACGCCGCATGAGGACCCGAATCCCTTTGCCCGCCGCCGTTATCAGGGGAAAGAGCAAAAAATACTCAAAATATCCCAGAGCCAGGGGGCTTAAGACATACGAGAAGAGGAGCCACAACAGGAGAACCGAAAAGAAGAGCGTTCCCCATTGAAAGAGGGTGTTTCTCAGGATCCGTTTCGAACGGGCTCCTATTTCCCGTATTCCCAAGCCCATTTGAAGCAACAGATTAAGGGAAAGTCCCGAAAAAACCGCCAGGATAATCAGATTACTCATGGTTCCTCCCGGTTTTCCCCGCCGGGGAATTGGCGTTTCTTCTCCCGGCGGTACATGGCAAGGCCGTAGCCGAAAAACAGGAGGGCCCCGGCGGAACCACCTATTATCTGTATGGGGAAAAGGGAGTTTTCCCTGCTGCCGAGTATCTCGATAGTGCCCCTCATGCCGCCGGGAAATGAGAGGGAGCCGAATCCCAGGGGTTCCCGCACAAGGGCAACGGCCAGGATCAAAAGCCCCAGGGTCAGGGCTTCGGAGACGGCTCGTATCAGGGCGTCTTTGGGAGGCAATGTTTCCACCCGGGGAAGCAAAGCGGCGGCGATGAAGCATACCGGCGTCAGGATGATGAACAGGGAAGTCTCCGCGGCCAGGAGGGGATCCATAAGGGAAAAAATGAGGTGGTACACCCCCCCTAAAAAAGCGGACAAGCTGACCTGCACAAGGGTTCTCCCTTTTTCCGGCAGTACCGGCCCGGCAAGGTGGAAAACCAGGACGGTCAAAGCGTATACCCAGACTAGGGCGCCCAGGGTTATCAGGGCAAACGCGGTGCGGCTTGAAGCCATAATAAGGAGCCCCGCTCCGGTAAGGGTGGCGAGGGGAGAACGGGAACCCCAAAAAAGATGGGGTTGCGGATGGGGATTATTCATTCTTAGCCTCCCATACATGGCGAAGCAGGGCATAACTTGCCTCTATACGCCGGACATAGATGCGGATCTGCTCCGGGGGGATCCTCTCAAACACCGCTTCCGCGTGGACGCTCAGGGGTATGAGGGGGCCGGCCTTTCCGTCCTGAGATATGCGGGCCAGGAACGGGGTAAAAACACCGCCCGAAACAACGGTAAAGACGACCCCCCATTCCCCGGAACCGGCAATGGTAAACCAGGTTCCCGACTGGGCGGCCCGGCCGGGCATCCCCCAGGGAGAAACCGGCGTTTCCAGACGTATATCCTCATCCATTGCGTAAAGTATCCTGTTCACCGCATTGAGAAGCGCCCTGTTCCGTGCCGGCTGGGTGAACCCCCAGAGAAGCGCGCCCGCCAGCATCAAACCGGCCACCCATCCGGCGAAAACCCCCATGCGCTTAACCGGCGGAGGGATGTTCTTCCATTTTTGCGGGATCACGCCGGCCTCCCCGTCCCGCCGGAACCGGGATTATGGAACACCCGGTCTTCTATGGACCGGATCACGGGGGTCAGGATGTTGAGCAGGGCAATGGCGAAAAAGGCCCCGTAGAGTTCGTTTCCCCGGTACCGGAAAAAGAACGTAAACACCCCGCCCGCAAAAGCGGCCGCCGCCGCCCCTATCCTGGTTTTTGTCCCCGAAGAGGGTTCCAAAATCAGAAGAAAGGCGGCGACTATCGTTCCGCCGGAGAAAAGCCCGTAGAGTATGTCCCCTTTTCCAAAGCCCTCCTCCAATAACGCGATTCCGGACACGGTGTCAATAGCGGCCCCGCCGGTAAAACCGGGCAGACCGCCGAACAAACGGACAAGGAGGGCGTAAGTACCCAGGAAGAG
>JAIRSS010000108.1 GCA_031255315.1 Spirochaetaceae bacterium | reverse complement strand
GTGTCGCCGAAGGAAGTCAGGGTGTTTTACCCCGCCGAAAACGCGGCCGGCGGCGAAGAACCGCTCCGCATCGTCCTGCTTGACTGCGGGGCCAAGGCGAATATCCTCCGCTGCCTTCTTGCGCGGAATGTGGAAATTACCCGCGTCCCTTGGAATCACGACCTTGAGGGCCTTGAATACGACGGCCTCTTTCTCTCCAACGGCCCCGGCGATCCCAAAGCCTGCGGCAGAACCATCGCGACAGTGCGGCGGGCATTCCGGACGGGGAAACCCATCTTCGGTATCTGCCTGGGGGTCCAGATCATGGCCCTTGCCGCCGGGGCGGACACCTACAAGCTGCCCTACGGCCACCGGGGGCAAAACCAGCCCTGCGTGGAAGCGGGGACGCGGCGCTGTTACATCACAAGCCAGAACCACGGCTACGCGGTGCGGAACGAAACCCTGCCTTCGGGCTGGGAACCGTGGTTCCTGAACGGCAACGACGGCACTATGGAAGGCATACGCTTTACCCGGGGGCCTTTCAGCGCGGTGCAGTTTCACCCGGAAGGCTGTCCCGGCCCCCGTGACACGGAATTTCTTATCGACAGGTTCCTGGACGAAGTCCGTAAACTGAAAAGTCAGGGTGTCTGAATACTTAACCGGAATCAAAATCGTGATCGATACGATACGAAAGGAAAAAAATGATTATAACATCGACTTTCAATTCCCATAGCCCTCATTCTTCATCCCTTGCCAAACATGCGCTTCCAAAGAAAGTTCTGGTACTCGGTTCCGGCGGCCTTAAGATAGGCCAGGCGGGGGAATTCGACTATTCCGGTTCCCAGGCGCTCAAGGCACTGCGGGAAGAAGGGATCGCGACGGTACTCATCAATCCCAATATCGCCACAATCCAAACCAGCGAGGGAATGGCGGACCGCACTTACTTTCTCCCGGTAACGCCGGAATACGTGCGGCAGGTAATCGAGAAGGAGCAGCCCGGCGGTATCCTGCTTTCGTTCGGGGGGCAGACGGCGCTCAACTGCGGCATCGCCCTGGACCGGGAAGGGATACTCTACAAATACGGGGTCAGGGTTCTGGGCACGCCGGTAAAGGCTATCGAGGATACCGAGGACAGGCAGCGCTTTGTTGAGCGGCTCGACGAGATAGACGCACTTACGCCCCGCAGCGCCGCAGTTACGGACACCGAAAGCGCGGTCGAAGCCGCCGCCGAAATCGGCTACCCCGTAATGGCGCGGGTGGCCTACGCCCTGGGCGGCGCGGGTTCGGGCATCTGCCGCAATGAAAAAGAGATACGCCGCCGCTGCGACCGGGCCTTTTCGCATACTTCCCAGGTGTTAATAGAAGAATGGCTCGGCGGCTGGAAAGAGATCGAATACGAGGTGGTGCGGGATGTCTACGACAACTGCATCACCGTTTGTAACATGGAAAACTTCGATCCGCTGGGGATTCACACCGGCGAAAGCATCGTTGTAGCCCCTTCCCAGACCCTGACCGACGGGGAGTACCACAAGCTGCGCAGAATCTCCATTGAGGTGATCCGTCATCTGGGCATCGTGGGCGAATGTAATATCCAGTACGCCCTTGACCCCTTCTCCGAAGACTACCGTATTATCGAGGTGAACGCGCGGCTTTCCCGGAGTTCCGCGCTGGCGTCCAAGGCGACGGGCTACCCGCTCGCCTTTGTGGCGGCAAAACTCGCCCTGGGCCATTCGCTCGCGGACATCGAGAACCGCCTTACACGGGTAACAAAATCCTGCTTCGAGCCCGCCCTGGATTACTGCGTGGTAAAAGCGCCCCGCTGGGACCTGGCGAAATTCAAGAACGTGGAAAACCGCATCGGTTCAGAGATGAAGTCCGTAGGGGAAGTGATGTCCATAGGCCGTACTTTTGAAGAAGCCCTCCAGAAGGCTCTGCGTATGACCGGGATAGGCGCGCCGGGCCTTGCGGCGGACGACGAATTCTGCGGATCAGGGGTACGGAACCTCCGGGACGCCCTGGTAAAGCCCACGGACCGCCGGGTCTTCGTCATCTACCGGGCCCTGGCCGAAGGCTGGCCGGTTGACCGGATATGGCGGCTCACCAGGATAGACCGCTGGTTTATTCATAAGATCGCCAATGCCCTGGAGACGGAACAGGCCGTCAGGCAGTCGGGTGCGCGGGAGAGGCCGGAGACTCCGTTTTCCGCCTGTTCCATTGACCGGGAGCTTCTGGCCCGGGCCAAACGCATGGGGTTTTCCGACAAGAGGATCGGGGAATTCCTGGGCCTGGAAGAAATGGAAGTCCGCAAACTCCGGGAAGACTACCGGATAAAACCGGCGGTAAAACAGATAGACACCCTGGCGGCGGAATACCCGGCAAAGACGAACTACCTCTACATGACCTATGCCGGTTCCCCGGCCGGGAACGGAGGCGCGCCGGGAGCCGTCCGGGACGACACCGCTCCGGCGGGACGGGGGGTAATGGTCCTGGGGTCGGGGGCGTACCGGATAGGGAGCAGCGTGGAATTCGACTGGTGCTGCGTCAATGCGGCGGAGACCGTCCGGAAACTGGGGCGCTATTCCATCATGGTGAACTGCACCCCGGAAACGGTGTCCACGGACTACGACATGTGCGACCGGCTCTACTTTGAGGAACTCACCCTGGAACGGGTCCTGGACATCTACGAGCGGGAACGGCCGGACGGCCTCATCCTGTCCATGGGCGGCCAGATTCCCAACAACCTGGCTACCAGTCTCTACTCCGCCGGGGCGCTCATCTACGGCACTACCCCCCAATCCATAGACATGGCGGAAGATCGGAACAAGTTTTCCGCCCTCCTGGACCGGCTGGGCATAGAACAGCCCGCGTGGAGGGAGCTTACGGATCTGGGCGCGGCCAGGTCTTTTGCCGCGGAAGCAGGCTACCCGGTGCTCATCAGGCCCAGTTACGTGCTCTCCGGGGCGGCCATGAACGTGGCCTGGGACGATGAAAGCCTGGAGAAGTTTCTGGGCCTTGCGGCGGACGTGTCTTCGGAACACCCGGTGGTGATCTCCAAATTCATAGAAAATTCCAAGGAAATTGAGATTGACGCCGTGGCCAAACGGGGGGAAATCCTCTTTCATGCCATTACCGAACACATTGAAAACGCCGGCGTCCATTCCGGGGACGCCACGGTGGTCTTGCCGGCCCAGCGGCTATATATCGAAACCATCAGGAAGATCCGCAAGATCAGCGCGGAAATAGCCCGCGCGCTGGATATTACCGGGCCGTTCAACATCCAGTTTCTGGCCCAGCGTAACCGGGTCCGCGTCATTGAGTGCAACCTCCGTTCCAGCCGGAGCTTCCCCTTCTGCTCCAAGGTAAGCCGCGTGAACATGATAGAGATGGCGGTCCGGGCCATGCTGGACGAGCCGGTTCAAAAGGCGTCGGTTTCCGCCCTGGACCTGGAATGGGTGGGGGTCAAGGCGGCCCAGTTCAGCTTTTCCCGGCTGCACGGGGCGGACCCGGTGAGCGGGGTGGAAATGGCTTCCACCGGGGAAGTGGGTTGCATCGGCACGGACCTCAGCGACGCCTTCCTCAAGGCCCTTCTTTCGGTGGGATACCGCATTCCCCGGAAGCGAATACTCCTTTCTACCGGAACCATAGAGGAAAAGCTGGACTTTCTGGACTCGGCCCGGAAACTCGTGGATATGGGATATGAGCTGTTCGCATCACGGGGGACGGCAAAATTCCTCACCGGCAGCGGCGTCCCCGCGACGGCCCTCAACTGGCCCCTGGAATCCAGGGAGCCCAACATCGCCGCCTATATCAAGACCAGGCAGATCGACATGATCATCAACATCCCCAAAAACAACCGGGAGACGGAACTCAAAAACGATTACATCATACGCCGCATGGCGGTGGACTTTGACATTCCCCTTTTTACCAACATCAAGGTTGCCCGTGAATTCATCGACGCCCTGGCATACGAGCGGCGTGGCGGCGGGCTGGAGATTACGGCGTGGGAGGACTACCGGTAGCAAGGAAGACAGCGTTGCTGCTCGTAAAATGCCGATTTGCGGTTGTATTTGATGGCAAGCATGGTATAATATAACTCTATCAATATTTTTGGCTGGTGAAGAAGCATGGAATTGTCCAAAGAAAATGTAAAAACAGGTCTTACATCAAATGCGATAAAAATAATCGCTATAATTGCAATGACTATAGACCATATAGCATGGACATTTTTTCCTCACTATAGCCTTGATGTGCCTATTATATCCATGAAAATTATTGGAAGATTAACCGCGCCAATCATGATGTTTTTTATTGCGGAAGGCTATTATCATACTAAAAACATAAAAAAATATATTTTTAGATTGTTTGTTTTTGCAATTATTTCACATTTTGCTTATGCGATTGCGTTTGATAAGAATTTTGTTCCGTTCAAAAATTCTGTATTTGATCAAACAAGCATTATTTGGGCATTAATGTTGGGATTAATTGCACTGGCAATAAGAGAAAGTAAATCATTAAAAATTAAGATGTGGCAAAAACATATAATAATTTTTATAATTATATGCACGGCTTTCCCGGCCGATTGGAGCAGTCCGGCCGCTCTTGCTGTTTTGTATATGGGAATGAATCATGGAAATTTCAAAAGACAAATGGTATCCCTTGTTGTTTGTATTACATTATATTCAATAATATATGCAATTTTCCTTAATGTTGTATACGGAATATTGCAAATGTTAATAGTATTAGCAATTCCAATACTTTATCAATATAATGGACAAAGG
>JAIRSS010000047.1 GCA_031255315.1 Spirochaetaceae bacterium | reverse complement strand
GGCTGGTCCTGGCCCTGGCCCCGGAAAGCCTACGCCGAATTTATCGACTACATGAACGTTGCCGACGCGGCTTCCGTAGCCTTCGACGTGATCTTCTCCGAAACCTCGGTATACGGAAGCGATGATGACGAGGCGTTTATCCGCGCCTGCGGGGACTATGGCCGGGTTGTCCAGACGGTCTTTTTCAGCACCCAGTCGGGGAACGCCTTCTCCTGGCCGGGCGGCCTGGAGAAGCCCCTGTTTTCCGCGGACGGCCTAGGCCCCCTGCTGTCGCGTTATGCCTTGACCGGCGAAGACGGGCCGGGCGCTCAGTTTCCCATAGCCGGATTGCGGGATGCCGCCGGAGCGCTGGGCAATGTAACGGGCAAGCCCGATTCGGACGGCATTATCCGCCGGGCAAAACTCTTCGCCCTGTTTGACGGCAAGGCGATTCCGGGGCTTTCTGCGGCATCGTTAATGGCCGGGGGAATGGACGGGCGTATCTCCTACAACGAGAAGACCCGCTCCATCGAATGGCAGGATTACTCCATTCCCGTGGGCAGGGACGGGGCCAGCCTGCTCCGCTTCCGGGGCAGCATCGATCAGTATACCTACATTCCCTACAGCGCCGCCGACGTGCTGCGGAGCGCGGAAAGCTATGGCCGGGGGGAAGAACCTCTGCTCTACCCCGAAGACTTCACGGGAAAGCACGTTTTCTTCGGTTATTACGCCCCCGGTTTGTTCGATATTTTCAGCACCCCGATTTCTTCGGTTTATCCGGGCATGGGGATACACCTTACCATGCTGGACAACATTCTTGCCGGGGACTTTATCCGGGAAGCCGGCCGGTGGATGCCCGCCCTTTTGATGCTCGCCGTGGTAGTGCTTATCAATTTATTGATTCTTTATTCCGGCAGAATCTCCCTTGCCGTCGCGGGCAGTATTATGATTGTAATTGCTTTAGGCGGCGCGGGCGCGGGCTTTTACCGGCTTGGCTGGTGGGTTCCCGTAGTGGCTCCGCTTACGGCGGCGGTTTTCGCGTTCCTTACCGCAACCCTGTACAACTACGCCACGGAAGGCAGCCAGAAGCGTTTTATCAAATCGGCGTTCAGCCAGTACCTGAGCCCCGCGGTGATAGACCAGATCATCGCCGATCCTTCCCAGTTGAAGCTGGGCGGCGAGAAGCGGGACATGACCGCCATCTTTACCGACATACGCAGTTTTTCTACTATCTCCGAAGCTTTGGGCGATCCGGCGAAGCTGGTCGAACTCCTCAACTTCTACCTTACCAGAATGAGCAACATCATCCTGGAAAACCACGGCACCATAGACAAGTACGAAGGCGACGCCATTATCGCCTTTTTCGGCGCGCCGGTCCGTACGCCGGATCACGCGGTGCTGGCCTGCCGTTCCGCCCTATTGATGAAAAAGGCCGAGGCCGAAATCAACCGCGAAGCCCGCGCGCAAAATCTTATCACGGACGAAGTAATGGAAGCCCTGGTACAGAAAGGCATCCTGAAGAGCAGGGACGATCCCGATCCTGTTTATACCCGCTTGGGCGTGAACAGCGGCGAGATGGTAGTCGGCAATATGGGCACTCCCAGCAAGATGGACTACACCATTATGGGCAACGCCGTGAACCTTGCCGCCCGGCTTGAAGGCGTCAACAAGCAGTACCATACCGGCGGTATTCTTGTGAGCGAGTACACCAGGGAAAAAACAGGCGGCGCTTTTGTCATGCGCCCCCTGAGCCGGGTCCGCGTAGTGGGGGTCAACGCGCCGCTGCGCCTCTACGAACTTCTGGACCTGAAAAACTCCGCCGCCCCCGCGCTCGAAGACATGGTATCCCGCTGGGAACAGGGCATGGCGGCCTATGAGCGGCGGGATTTCGCCGCCGCCCTGGGCTTTTTCAGGCCGATTTATGAAGATGACAACGGTGACCGTGTGGCGCGGCTCTACATCGCCCATTGCGAGAAATACCTTGCCACACCTCCTTTAGACGAGGCCTGGGACAACGGCGTTGACAGCCTTACGGAAAAGTGAAGTGTCCGGGGGGAATCATTGACAAAGTCCGCAGATTACGCGGATATTGCGGCAAAACCCGTTCCTAAATCTGCGAAATCTGCGGACAAGAATTCTTAACTTGTTGACAGTGGTCCTCCTCCTTATAATATTTTTGTATATATGTCTCCATTCTCCCTGTACATTTTGTCATCTTCTATCTTTATTTCCATGATATATTCTTTCTTGAATATTTCATGTTTTATTAACGCCACCCCATTTATATATGTATATGGAAATCTTCCAATGATTTTTTCAAATCCCCCAAGACATACAGCCAGTTCTTTTTCATTAACAAACCAATATATTATCCTCCGTGGATTATTGTTTGTATGAGATGCCCATGCTTTACCTGCTATTATTTCATTGCGGACTTCTTGCCCGCTTGGAATAACGTCTTTTTGTTCCTCAAGAGCCAATTCCTCATTATTCATGGGAATTCCATACAATTTATATACATTACCACGATCATCCACGGCCGTTTCATTTT